>JBCCOX010000698.1:0-2656 GCA_039025155.1 Deinococcota bacterium
GGCGTCTCAACTTATCGCAAGTTAAGACAAATCAATCCAAACTACGTTTATAGGCAAACCATATTTTTAGTTACTTTGAACGCTGACTCAGATGTTTAGACATGATGCTCTCATAGGAAGACATAAGCCAGACACCACGGTTTTTGACCTTTTAATGTCCTACACTGCTACAGTCATGACAGATTCTCTTACTATGACTGTATGAGTCATCACCCCCATCGTCCGCTTGAACTACTGTCTACAACCTTGCCTATAACGCATACAACATATAATGCGAGGTTTTTATGAATGTACTAGAGGCCCACTTGTCACCCAACAGCACCACACAAGCTATGATAGATAGCGTGTCTAAGGTACTCGTTGTTGAAGATGAATACGATATTGCCAAAATCCTCGAGGGATTTTTGAAGCAAAACGGCTACCAAGTTGAGCGGGCGGCTACCGGTAAAGCTGCGCTCGAGCTATTTCGGGCCTCGAGTCCTGACTTGGTGCTACTCGACATCATGCTGCCCGAGCTAGACGGGATGGAAGTGCTTAAACGCATCCGCGGCGAAAGCAGCACGCCGGTGATTATGTTAAGTGCTAAAAGTGAAGAGATAGATAAACTTTTAGGCTTGGAACTTGGTGCAGATGATTACATCACCAAGCCCTTTCGGCCGCGTGAGGTGCTAGCTAGGGTTAAAGCTGTCTTGCGGCGCACGCAGCAGACAGACGTAAGCGTGCAGACCCTTCGGGTTGAAAAGCTCGAGCTTGACACCTTACAAACCACTATTCACTACGACGGCAAGTCAATTGACCTCACCGCAACCGAGTTCCGGCTTATTCAACACATGGCTGCCTATCCGGGACGCACCTTTGATAGGCTTGACTTACTCGAAGCTGCCCTACCCGAAAGTGACGCGCTAGAACGTGTTATTGACACACACATGCGCAACATTCGCCGCAAGCTCAAAGACTGCGGCGGCGAACACATCTTACAAACCGTGCGCGGCATGGGTTACCGCTTGTCCGCTTAGCTGCTCATTTAAGGGAGACCGATGAAACATATTACCATCCGCACTGCACTCGGCGTCATGATGACCATGGTTATGTTTATGACGATTGTCTTAGGCATTCACGCGCTCACCATTTGGCAGCAGTCACGGCTCCTTAATCAAGAGGTGCGCGAAGCCTTTGCCATCCTTAAAGATGATGAGGCTTTAAGTGCCCAAGCGCGCTCGAGGCTTATTCAGGAGCTACTGGCAGACGAAAACAACATTCAGCAGATGGGTCTTTTTTTACAAGCTGCGCTGCAGTCGCGGGTGACCTTACCCCTAGCTACCTTAGGGGTAGGAAGTAAAGTTCATGAAACGTGGACACTCCTTCAAGATGAGGAAGCTCTACGTGCTAGGGGCCGCTCGAGGCTCATTCAAGACGTTTTTGCAGACGAAGACAACTTTCAAGAAGTTGTGCTCTTTTTGCGTGGTGCCATGCAGTCTGGTCTGCGCTTACCGTTTATCACCTTGGGGCTTGCTGCGGTGTTGGGGTTGGACCTTGCTTTAGGCATTGGTGTGTTGGTGCGCGCGCCCATTCGTAATGTGTCTGAGGCACTCAATCGCATTAATAAAGGCGACCTAAGCGCCCGGGCTTGTTTGCCCGCACCACGCTTTGCTTACCACGAAATCCGCGAATTGGTGAACGACTTTAACAACATGGCAACCTCGCTCGAGGCCATGTACCGCAACCAGAAAAACTACCTCGCCGACATTGCCCACGAACTTCGCACGCCCATCACTATTTTGCAAGGCCAGCTAGATGCTATTGAATATGAGGTTGTGCCCCTTAGCGTAGACGAAATCCGTAACTTGAGCCGGCAAACCCAAGTGCTGGCCCGCTTGGTTAAAGACCTACGTTTATTGTCACTAGCAGAAGCTGGGCAGCTTTCTTTAGAGCAAACAGACACCGACATTTGCGAGCTTTTACAAGATGTTGCCCTTGACTTTGACATGCAAGCCCAAAGCAAAGATATTCACATCAATGTTGATATTCCCCAGCACCCCCTCTTTTTAGCCATTGACCCTGAGCGCATGTTTGAAGTGTTTATGAACCTAGTTAGCAACGCCCTACGCTACACGCCCCACGGTGGCTGGGTCAATTTGGAAGCCAGCGTGACCGGCAGCAATGTGGTTGTTAGCGTGAGCGATTCCGGCAAGGGCCTTTCTCAAGATGCTCTTGACAACGTCTTCCGGCGGTTTTACCGCGAAGATAGTAGCCGCAACCGTACCAGCGGTGGCACTGGTTTGGGTTTGTCAATTTCAAAGAGCATTGTTGAGCTTCACGGCGGGCGCATTACTGCAGGCAATCACGCTAAAGGTGGCGCGTTGTTTAGGATTGTGTTGCCCTTACAGTGCCCTGTGAACTTGCAGCAGCGGGAAAATTACAGTTTGGCGAGTGCGTCGGCGGCATCGTTACAGGGTGCTTAACTGCAAGACAGGTGATGCTCAAGAAACGGCACCATCTCCCCTACTACTAGGTCATTATTTGTAGACCTCGAGGCCAGCACATATCTTAGGAACTGCCTGAGCTGCTCGAGGTCATCAACGTTGGCACTTCTCAATCTATAAACTTGTAGTGACGCAAGCCTTCTAAAATGCCTTGTACATAGGTAGCATTTGCA
>JBCCOX010000699.1:0-2655 GCA_039025155.1 Deinococcota bacterium
AATGAGCAAGGTTGCCGCCATCGCGGGTGCTGCCAACCTAAGGGCGATGCGGGTGAACGCACCTAGGTAGGACGTACCATCAACGAGGGCAGCCTCTTCAAGTTCAATCGGCAAATCTAAAAACGCTTGCCGCATAATGACTACTGCAAACGGCAAGTTGAAGGTTATGTTCACTAAAATAAGTGACACACGCGTATCAATGAGGTTAAGTTGTCGCATAATCAGCAAAAACGGCACTACCGTGGCAATCGGCGGCAAAATGCGCTGCGACAAAAACCATAGGGTGAGGTCTTCATTAGGTGGGCGCTTAAAGCGGAAACGCGCTAGCGCGTAAGCAGCTGGCACCCCGATGATAAGCGCAATGATGCTAGCAGACACAGAAACAATGGTGCTGTTGGTGAGCGCGCGAATGGTTTCTGGTGTAGACAGTTCTCTCTGCCAGTTTTCCAGTGTAGGCGCGTAGTTGATAAACGGAATACCTAACCCAGCCGTGGTGAAAGTGTCTGCTGGGCGGCGAAACGACAAGCTGATGGCCCAATAAAACGGGACAAACCAGACAATGGCGATGGCAATAGCCAGCAAACTAAAGCCAATGGCAAACGCACGTTTCCTCGAGCTGGCCCTCATTGATACACCTGCCGAATCCTGCGGAAAAACACCGCCACAATAAACGCCACAATAATCAAAAGCAAATAAGATAACGCCGACGCATAGCCAAAGTCAAAAAAGCGCCGCGCTGCCCGGAAAGCATACATGCTAAAGACTTGGCTCGAGACACCCGGCCCGCCTTGGGTAAGCGTAAACGGAATATCAAACACCTTAAACGCCTCAGCTAGGCGAAGTACAACTACTAGCACAATGGTCGGTTGCAATACAGGCAAAGTGATGTAACGAAACTGTATCCATGGGCTCGAGGTTTCTAGTCTTGCGGCTTCGTAATAATCTTTAGGAATCCCTTGTAAAGCTGCCAGTACCACAATAAATACAAACGGCGTCCACTGCCACGTATCTACAATCATGACCGACACCAACGACAAGCGCGGGCTGGAAAGCCATGGGATTTTGGCATTGAGTAAGCCGTTGACGAGACCACCTTCTTCATTAAAGATGGTGAAAAACAAAAATCCTACGGCGATGGGTGTGGCAAATAGCGGTAAGGTCATCAGAGTGCGTAGCGCATTGCGAAATGGCAACTTGCGGTTGAACAAAAGGGCAAATAGCACACCCAATACAAGCTGAATCGCCACCCCGCCAAGTACAAAAATAAGCGTGACTCGAGCAGCACTTATAACTTGCGGGTCGCCAAACGCCCGTACAAAATTGCCAAAGCCCACAAAAATGTCGCTGTCGCCAATGCGCACGTTGTAAAAACCCAAGCGCAAACTGTAAAGCAGCGGATAAATCGTAAACCCAAGTAGCCACAACACTGCCGGTAGCAAAAACAAGTACTTGAGGCGGTTATTCCAGCGCATTCAAACTCCTTACTTGCATCGTTTTGATGACGGTTTGAGATGTGTCAAGCTGCAGTTTTTACGTCTTGAGTTTTGAGAGTATAAATTTGTGGTGAGGCTATTTTGATGGTGTTAAAGCGAGGTGTTGCTCGAGTGCATTTTTGTTACATCTCAGAATTTTTGTTTGTATTCAAGTTGATACTTCTAGCAGCACGTGATGCCTATGTCGTTCACCACCCAAGCAAGTTGGATAGCACAATCTAACCTTATGGTGATAAAGGTACTTACTTTCTTTGATAGCTACATCTAGGAAGATAAGCTTCCCACCCAAAAGCTAAAACGCCCGCAAGATGCTCTCCTGCGGGCGCTAGTTGATAAACGTTAGGGCGTGTAACCCGTTGCACTCTGGTACTGCTGAAGTTGCAGATCTAAACCGCGCCGCTCTGTGATTTGTGACCACTGGTCTGCTGTGCGGTCAAGGGCTTCTTGCGGACTGATGCCACCCGTCATCGCCTCATTAAGATTGATGTCTAGCGCGCGCCAGTACTCTTCAGCGCCGTTAATACGTAAGTAGGGCAAGAACGTTTCAGCAAAGAATGTTTCATAGTATGCGTCCAAGTAGAAGTTTAAGTCGCTTTCATTCCAGCCGTTATTTAAGAATCCTTCCACACTAGCATTACCGCGTGGTTCTAAGAAGTGGATGGCCGTACCTGGGTCAACGCCAGTCCAACCACGGTACACGTTCCACAAACTCACAGGCTCGGTTGCCATGAGTGAGTACAGACTGTAAACCGCATCTGGATTGGCTGAGCGCGATGAAATAACCCCGTGCCACGAACCACCTGTGGTATTCCCGATGATGTTGGGCTCATCTACACTTTCCCAGCTATTGGTGCAGAGGTTGTAAACCTCATCTGAACCGGGTAGTACAGACGCACCCAAGTTACCTTTAATGTTAGAACGTGATTCGTCTTGGACTAGCGCGCCAACGTCACCCCACGAGAATACGAAGACAGCTTTGCCGCGTAAGAACCAATCCCAGGCTGTTCCCAAATCCCAACTAACCTGCGCACGCGGACCATACTGAGACAGCTCAATAAGGTCTTCTAATGCTTTTACGTGTCCTTCGGAGTTAACCAAAGGCTCCATAGTAGCTGGATCAAACCAGTAGTTATTGGTGCAGCGGTCAACTGTGTCACCGGGA
>JBCCOX010000700.1:0-2640 GCA_039025155.1 Deinococcota bacterium
AAACAGTTTGCGATGACAATATGCATTGAGAGCATTGTAATACCCTTGCCGTTCAATACAGGCCTAACTCCATTCCTATCAAAATCGGTACAAGCCTCTGAGCTGTTAGTTCAAAACAATTCCGAGCTTGACACTCGGGATTGTTTTTTATAGCCTAGGACAGAGTCATTGCATAAGGTCACTTAGACCAGACTTGGAAGGTGAGATGGTTTCTCAATCCCCTCTAAATCAGCCTAAACGTATCATCACGCTTACCTCGGTGGTAGGCTTAGTTCTCGTACTTGGGTTGCTGGTTGCATCCCTTGCCATCAGTATTACCCTCGGTGCAGCAGATATCTCGGTAGATGCGGTATACACGTCACTATTTAGATTTGACGGGTCATTTGAACACTTGATTATTCGCACCGTGCGCTTACCACGTGTGCTAGCTGGGGCAGTTGTTGGTGCCGCTCTGGCTGTATCCGGTGCCATTATGCAGGGACTAACTCGCAACCCACTCGCCTCACCGGGTATTTTGGGCATTAACGCAGGTGCAGCGTTTGCTGTGGTGCTGGCTGTTCTCATACTAGGCAGTCCCCCGCTAGCAACCTATGCCCTATTTGCATTTATTGGTGCAGCAGTTGCGGCAGTTCTTGTGTACACACTTGGCTCAATTGGTAGAGGCGGTCCAACACCCCTTAAGCTAACGTTGGCTGGGGCAGTCTTTACTGCCTTTATGAGTTCATTTACCAGCGCCATCCTCATTATGGATCAAGACACCCTCGATCAAGTGCGGTTTTGGACGGCTGGCTCGCTAGCTGGGCGGGATATGGCGCTGCTTGCTCGCACGACGCCTTACGTGGCTGTTGGGCTGGTGATTGCGCTACTTATGGGACGTCAAATAACCACCTTGAGTCTAGGTGACGATGTTGCTGTGGGCTTGGGACAAAACACAACTTGGATCAAACTCATTGCAGCGTTTGCCGTGGTGCTACTTGCGGGTGGTGCGGTAGCGCTGGCTGGACCCATTGGCTTTGTCGGTCTGGTGATCCCGCACGTGGTGCGCTTTACCGTGAGTGTAGACTACCGCTGGATTTTGCCCTATGCCGCGCTTGCTGGTGGACTGCTAGTCACAATTGCAGACATTGCTGCGCGCATCATCATCCGCCCCCAAGAACTTCCCGTTGGCGTGATGATGGCGCTTGTAGGTGCACCCTTTTTCATTTACTTAGCACGCTACAAGGTACGCCGCTAATGGCAGGCTGGTTTACTGTTAAAGTTGCTAATGCAGCATCATTTCGGCTAGATAAACGTATTTTGCCGGTGTTTTCGATGCTTTTTTTGGTGACGCTCGTCGTTACGGTGATTAGCGTTGGTCAAGGTGAGTACACAATTTCACCAGGTGATGTTATTCGGGCTGTCTTAGGAATTAATACAGGCAACGACGACCACCGCCTTGTTGTGCGCCTCTTCCGCTTACCGCGTATTTTGCTGGCGCTCGAGGTTGGTGCAGCTTTAGCTTTATCAGGCACGATTTTACAAGGCATCACCCGAAACCCGCTTGCTGACCCCGGTATCTTAGGCATTAACAGTGGTGCGGCGCTTGCAGCGGTTGCCATCTTAGTTTACTTGGACAACGTACCCATACGGTTTTTGCCATGGGCAGCACTTGGCGGTGCACTGCTTACAGCTGCACTTATCTACGCACTAGCGTGGCGTGGGGGTAGTTCGCCTATTAGGCTTATTCTGGTTGGCATTGGGCTAGCTGCCATAGCTGGGTCGTTAACTACCCTCATGACCGTCTTTGGCGATATTAACGACGTACAACAAGCGTTTGTGTGGCTAGCAGGAAGTGTCTACGGGCGCGGTTGGGCACACGTACAAATTATGGGCTGGTGGCTCTTACTGTTACTTCCAGTCACTCTGCTCAGTGCACGCTATTTAAATACGCTCGCCCTAGGTGATGCTAGTGCTATGGGCTTAGGACTAGCTGTTGAAAAAGGTCGGGCACTGCTTATTATCCTTAGTGTGGCACTAGCGGCTAGCGCCGTTGCTAGCGCCGGTACAATTGGCTTTGTGGGTCTTGTAGCACCACACATTGGTAGGCGTTTGGTAGGACCAAACCATGAAGCATTACTGCCTGTGTCTGCCCTACTTGGCGGGCTTATTGTGCTGCTAGCAGATTTTATTGGGCGTACCATCATTGCTCCTAGTCAACTACCAGCAGGTATCGTAACAGCGATTATTGGCGCGCCCTACTTCATGATTCTTCTCTGGCAAAACCGCAATAGTTACTAAAGCAGTTAATAAAAGGAGTAACCTTGTCTACCTCAGCTAACCACACACCTGCAGCAGTTACGTCATCTGAGGCTATTTTGTCCGCTCAGGAATTAAGCTTGGGTTACGACAAAACACATATCATTGAGGGCTTAGATATTGCTATTCACAGAGGTCAGATCACAGCGTTAATTGGCCCTAACGGCTGCGGCAAATCAACTTTACTGCGCGGGCTAGCACGGTTACTCAAACCTCGAGGCGGCAGTGTCTATCTAGACGGTCAGGCGTTGCGCAAACTTTCAACCAAAGCTATCGCTAAACGCATGGGTATTTTGCCCCAAGGACCCACTGCACCAGAAGGTCTCACCGTACGCGAACTCGTTG
>JBCCOX010000701.1:0-2618 GCA_039025155.1 Deinococcota bacterium
GTAGCGACATACGTAAACGTTGAGCCGTAAACCGAGTGGCCTATTGGTACTCGCGCTACTCAGTAAGTATAGAGCTAGCTCCGTACTTACGGTTAACGCTTGAACCAATCGAGCTCATCTCTAATGATTCACCCACTCACACGATTCGTGTGATGACAACTCACCCGCTGCGTTTTTAAGCTTTCTTTTGTAAACGAAAGGAGGCTATTTAGTGTGAGAGCCGCTAACTACGAAATTCACATTAAAGAAGACATTCCTAAGCAGTGGCTCGAGAGTTTTGACACCATCTGCGTAGAGACAACACCTACACACAGCATCGTACACATCTACCTACCCGATCAAGCTGCACTCCACGGTCTGATGGCTCGAGTCCGCGATTTAGGCTTAACCCTCATGTCAGTTCAAGCATTACAGGAGGAATTATGAACATAACATCCAAAAGCACAGCATCTAACAACACAGCATCCAATAACACAAGGCAGTTCCAGAAATTTGGCGGTCTAGCGGCCCTTGTTGACGCACTAACATTTATTATCGGCTTTGCACTCTACTTCAGCCTTTTGGCATCCGCCAATTACGGAGATTTAAGCATTGACCCTGTTCAACACGCAGCTTTTCTAACGAACAATCAAAGCATCATGTACGCATGGAATTTCATTATCTATGTTGTTTTTGGCATTGCGTTAGTGGTTCTGTCTTTAGCACTGCACGACAGACTTAAAGATGCCGCCTCAGCACTCTCTCAAGTAGCGCTTGCCTTTGGTCTTATTTGGTCAGGCTTGGTAATTGCTAGTGGCATGGTTGCCAACGTAGGAGCAAACGTCGTGGCCAACATTTACGCGCAAAATCCCGACCAAGCTGGCTCAACGTGGCTGTCACTCCAGTTTGTGATTGACGGCCTTGGTGGCGGCAACGAAATTGTGGGCGGTGTGTGGTTACTGCTCGTGAGTATTGCTGCCCTGCAAGCTGCCAACCTACCAAGATTCCTCAATTACTTTGGCATCGTTATCAGCCTAGCAGGCATCTTGTCAATGATACCTGTGCTGAGTGAGCTTGGCGGGTCAATTTTTGGGCTGGGGCTTATCGTCTGGTTTGTTTGGGTGGGTATCGCTATGTTGCGGCGCAATGTGGCTACCCAGCAAAAGAGTTTTGCGATTTCACACGCTTAAGGTTGACATATCCCAGTAGTCCACAGACAGCATTTTGATGACAAGTACCTACAAGGTAAGTCACCCACTGGCGACATATCCAAGTTAGGTATTGTGCAGATGCCTAACCCTATTTCTAGAGGTTGAAGATGAATACAACTCGAGCCATTAACCCTGTTACTTCAACCCAACACCACGCAACACAACTGATAGCCTTGTAGTCATTCGGGTGTATTTTGAGAGTTTGTAAGCCCTGAGCATTAACAAGCGAGTCCGCCATACATCACTTTTGAATATACTAGGCTTCTTACGAACGTACTCATCACTCCCTTGGACATCCCTTTCTCATCATTGAAAGCATGACTGTTGCAGGGAGTTTACACGGGGCCTTGGGGCTCTTTAATAGTTATGAGAACGAAAGGCAATTCACGATGAACGAACTCAATCAAAAGCTACAAGCACTCGTTGACAAAGAGGGCAGCAAAGACGATACCTATACTGTCCTACTCGGTGTCCTGTCCGGTGATGGTCAGATCAACTTTCAGGGCGCAGCAGGTGGCACATCAACCGATAGCCCGTACTTCATCGCCAGCATCAGCAAAATGTTTACGGCGACAGTCATTATGCAACTTGTAGACGAGGGTAAACTCAATCTGAATGATCCTATTCAACAGTATCTTGCACATCTTCCCTTGGACGGCATCCATGTCTACAAAGGTGTGGATTACAGCAAGGAACTCAAAATCTATCAACTGGTTCACCAAACATCTGGTCTGGCAGATTACTTTGACGGTGGGCTAGTCAATGACTTTAAGCAAAACAAAGATCGTACTTACAGTGTGGAAGATGTGTTGGACATTATTCGACCCATCTCCCCGGCCGCCGCACCGGATAGTGGTAAATCACATTATTCGGATACAAATTACCAGCTTCTGAGCGCAATCATTGAGACGATCACAGAGCAATCCTTAGCTGATGCATTCCATACACGTATCTTCGAGCGCCTTGAAATGGCTAACACCTACTTGTATGACTGCACCACGCCTCCATCTGTCGAGCCACTACCCTTCTACTACAAAGACACTCAACTGTCGTTGCCGTTAGCAATATCATCTGAGCGTGGTGCAGGTGGCGCTGTCTCTACGATGGACGACACCTTACACTACTTACAAGCGTATTTTGAGGGTCAACTTTTTGATAAGACTCACTTCGAGCGCATGATGCAGTGGAACGCAATGTTCTTCCCGATGCACTACGGCTACGGTCTCTGGCGGTTTAAGTTGCCCCGCTGGACAAACCTTTTCCGGGAAACACCTGAATTTATCGGTCATGCTGGTTTCCACGGCGCAATGGCGTTTTACAATACTGATAGCGATGTATACATTGTAGGCACGCTTAACCAAGTGGATAAACCGATAAGACAGTTCAACTTCATGCCTAAAGTCATCAACGTCATTCAGTCAGCTTCAA
>JBCCOX010000702.1:0-2616 GCA_039025155.1 Deinococcota bacterium
ATTCAGGGGTTGAGGTTTACCTGTTTCGCGCAAAATGGCAATGATCCAGTCAATTTCTTGGGCAATCCCGCTAGCTGTGTTACTAGTGCTGTGAGTTGCAGTAGACGTGCTGCTTGCTACAGCAGGTGCAGCAGGCATAGCTTGGCTCGAGAGCGGTTTGGGTGGCCCCGAGGGCAGCTTGGCAACCAGTGTCTGGCCTTCTTGGCTAAGGCTAACCCGTCCGGCGCGCTCCATCTGGGTCATAAAATCCTGAAACGAAAGCTCAAAACTAGCCGGATTAAAGTTGTACAGGTGCAGCATAACGTGCTCGAGGTTGGCCGTGGAAAGCCCTTTACTCTTAGCCTGTTTGAGCAATTCTTCAGCCCAGCCAAAAGCATCTTCTAAACCTGCGCGGTTAATGTTGGGGGGGAGTTCGTCCTCGCCAGACTGTAACAAGCCGCCGATGTCGCGGTCGTAGTACAAGGTTTCGTCCGCTGCGTCACTAAGGGCGTTGGCACTGGTATCACTCACTTGAACGACAACGACCCGGCGGCGGTTGCGTTTGACAACATTGGCAACATGAACAAGGTCTTCGCTGGTGCTTAAAAGTACAAAGACAGTTAGCTCACCACGGGTATGGCACAGATCAACAGCCTCAGCCGCAAGGCGTATATTGGCGCTGCTGTTGTGCTGTGTGTCGTCGGGCATGTCAACGTGAATGGCGTCGATGCCGTGTTTGTGAAGTGACAAGCCGTCAGTTTGAAACAGCGTGCTTGTCCAATCAGCATAGGCTCTGGAGACAATGCGTGGGCCGTAACGCTCGAGTGCTGCAAGAATTTTGTCTATGTCAGGGCTGCTTTTGTAGGTTGCTTCAAGATTGGTTTTAAAGTCAGCCCAATCAATAAAAATAGCCACCCCGCCCCTAGCCATGAACACCCTCACTTGCTAGCTGTGTTGCTACTTGTAATGTTGCTATTTGTAATGACGAGATGGTCTGTACTAGCAGTGTAGTAGACGTTGTGTCATAAAAGGATGTTGTACTAAAGGATGTTGTACTAAAGGATGTCGTATCAAAGGATGCTGTGCAAAAAGACGTTGTGTCATGATCTTTGCTACTATGCAGGTCAGCTTGTATATGCATACTCCATCTTAAACCCCATCCTAAGCTGCCATGTGCCAACTTGCTGCGTGCCAACCTGCCGCGCGCTAAGCTTGGTGCTATGCCCAAGTCACCTGCTGCGCCCAAGTTGCTTGGCGTCACCTGTTCGTTGTGCTCGAGCACGTCTTCACCACTTTGCTGCCATCCACTCATGCTTGTTACTATACCAGCTTGCAGTGTCAAAGACGCCTAAATTGTCACGCATGTGTGCGAATTTTCGGATTGTCAGCATCACCTAATGCGCTAATTTTGAGCTAAACCTGTAACGAAGCTAGGCGGACGTGGCAAAGTACGTTAAACTGTGTTGAACAACCCAGTAATATAGTTTTTTGATACGCCGTGATTTATTTGATACGCCATGATTTAAAGGAGGAGCATCATGCATAAACGAGTTTGGTTGGTAGTGGTGATGATGGCTGCAGCATTTTTGGCGAGTTGTGCGCCTTCATCTGAGGGTGAAAGTGATGAGTCCATGATGGTCAACATGCAAGCTGACAACGACGCTTTGCGCCAAGAACTTACGGCTCTACGCGATGAGCTAACTGCAAGTCAAGCGGAGTTAAGCGCAAGTCAAGCAGCTCTAGCAGCGTCTGAGGCACAAGTTGCACAGCTCAACCAAGAAGTAACTTCAGCACGTGCAGATGCTGAAGCGTCAGAGGCTCAAGTTGAGCAACTTATGGCAGAACGTGATGATTTACGCGCTGAGCTTATTGAAGCGCGTGAAGCGCGCGACGCGCTAGCTGCCCAAGTTATAAGCTTAGAAGCGACTAATAGTAGCTTGCAGGCTAGCCTTACGCAGATGAGCAGTGAACGCGACAGCTTACAAGCAGACAACCTCAGCATGAAAAACGAACTCGCTGCCCTACAAGCAAGTGAAGCCAGTTTGCAGGCGCGACTTGCAAGCCTCGAGACCGAAATAACCAGCTTGCGCGCCCAACTTGCAACTGCCAGCAGCAGCACTATGGTTGAAAGTGAAGCAGCAAGTCTGCGCACTGAAAACAGCCGCCTGAGTAGCGAGTTAGCCCGCACGAGTGTCTTGGTGACTCGCAGCGAAGAGCGTCTAGTTGCCATTAACGAAGAAAACGCACGTCTGCGTCGGGACATCACCCAAATACAACAGGCTGCACAACAGCAACTCATGGCGTTACAAGGGGACTATGACGCACTCGTAGCACGTTGTGAGCACCCAGCACCCATGATGACCGAACCTGCACCTATGGCACCAGCACCTATGGCACCAGCACCTATGGCACCAGCACCTATGACCCGCCCAGCAGCACCCAGCAGCGAAAAATAAGTATCTCCTATCTGGAAACTGCAGTTTTCGTGAGCGGTTAAGGATAGATGCTACTGAGCTTAATAAGTACCCAAGCAAAAAGGGCTTATACTATTTTGTATGGGACGAATAAAGGTTATCGAGTTAAGCCAAGCGCAAAAAGCGGAACTGGTTAATGGCTACCGAGAAGGTAAAAGCCATG
>JBCCOX010000703.1:0-2603 GCA_039025155.1 Deinococcota bacterium
GTCGATATTATGGTGGGCGGTATTGGATTTGAACCAACGACCCCTCGCGTGTGAAGCGAGTGCTCTCCCACTGAGCTAACCGCCCGAGTAGTATTTAGTGTATCACCTGAACAGGACACAGATACAAACCATCCTACAGATACATAACCATGTGATGATGAAGCTGGTGCGCATAAGGATTAACTCATGTCGTTTCTAATCCTTGGTAAAGTGTGCCAATTATGAATAGATTTTTTGTATCAACGTTGCCCCGGCAGTGTCAACCTTTCAAAGCTGTACGCTCTTTCCGCACTCGCTATGCATCTTTTGTTGTGTTAATCATCATGAGCTTGTTGCTCTCGAGCTGTGCCACCGTCTTCAAAGGTGGCGAGCAAAATATTGCCTTTAACAGTAACCCGCAAGGGGCAGAGATTTTGATTGATGGTGAGCCGTTTGGCACGACGCCGCAGATTATCCGCCTCGAGGTCCAACGCAGCTACGAGGTCACATTGCGCCAAGGTGACCAAGAGCGTGACATCACCATTCGTAATCGGGTAGGGACCCAGTGGGTGGTACTCGACGTGTTGGGTCTGCTTATTCCACTTTTAGTAGATGCGTCCACAGGCGACTGGTACGAACTTTCGCCAGATGAGGTTGTGGTGGACTTTACTGAGGAAGGCCTGACGATTCAAGAGCGCAGCGAGTAGCCAGACCTCATAGTTAGCAACAGTGTTACCAACGGTGTTACCAACGATGCCAACAAGCGATGGCAATATGTCTGAGGATAACGTATAATTTCTCAGCAACATTCAACATACGCTAGCTCGAGAATAACCTTCAGTGCTTCACAGGCGTTTCTGTAGTGTCATCAACCTGAGGGGGTGCTGTAACTTATAAGGTCAGCCCACTCATAAATTAATGAAGGTTATGTATAAAAATTGGATTGTGTATAAAGGTCATATCTGAATACTCGTAGCTAGCAGCTCCGGTTTTAAGAGCTTCGGTGTTAGGACTTACGACGCCCTGAGGAGGTGCCTATGCAGCGCCCGTCGTTCACGATTGGTATTGAAGAAGAGTATCAGATTATTGACCCTGAAACGCGCGAGCTTAAAAGTTTTATCACCCAGTTTTTAGAGGGTGATAAAAGCATCTTCCGGCAGTTAGAGCTTAAACCTGAACTTCACCAGAGTATTGTGGAGGTTGGCACGACCGTCTGCCACAACGTGCAAGACGCGCGCACGGAACTTGCCAATTTGCGGCGTATGGTCGCCGAGTTTGCGAAGAACAATAATTCCTGTATTGCTGCTGCAGCCACGCACCCGTTCTCGAGCTGGCAACAGCAAGACATTACGCCTTACGAACGCTATGCGGGCATTGTTGAAGATATGCAAGACCTCGCCCGAGAGCAGCTTATCTTTGGCATGCACGTTCATGTGGGCATCGAAGACCCAGATTTGCTGATTGACACCATGAATATTATGCGCTACATGACACCGCATATTTTGGCGCTGTCCACGTCGTCACCGTTTTGGCAAGGGCGCAATACGGGCCTCAAAAGTTACCGCAGCGCGCTGTTTAAGCGTTTTCCGCGCACTGGTTTACCCAGCCAGTTTATGAGTTTTAGTGAATATCAAAGCTTTATTGACACACTAGTGGAAACAGGTTGCATTCCAGATGCCTCCAAAATTTACTGGGATGTGCGCCCACATCACAGCTACCCGACGCTCGAGTTTCGCATCTGTGACTTATGCACCAATATAGACGATGCCATTTGCTGTGCGGCCCTGTTTCAAGCGCTGGCCGTCAAGCATTACAAGATGCGCCGCGACAACCTCAGCTTTAAGTTTTACCGCAATGGCATGGTGGAAGAAAACAAGTGGCGCGCCATGCGTTACGGTATTCATGGCAAAATGATTGACTTTGGCACGCGCAACGAGCTTGCCGCTCAAGACCTTATTCACGAGCTGGTGGAATTTGTGGATGATGTGCTGGACGAGCTGGGCTCCCGCAAAGAGGTTGAGCACGCATTCACCATTTTGGAACGTGGCACGAGTGCCGACCAGCAGGTTGCCATCTACGACGAAACAGGCGATGTTAAAGCGGTTGTAGACTGGCTTATCGAAGAAACTGTGCGCGATTGCCAGATGATTTAAACCTGCTAAGACATCTTGATAAAAAGATAAAGCTGATGGCAGCATTCCATAATGCCATCAGCTTTTTTAGGTTGTCTTACGCTATCAAACAACGTCACTACAACTATTGATGATGCTTACTTAGACAATATCTGTCATCCCTACAATGTGCTCACCAATTGCCAAAGATGCTGTTGCTGCTGGTGACGGGGCGTTCAGCACGTGGAAACTGTTGGCTGTTTTTTCAACCACAAAGTCATCCGCTAATTTACCTACCGGGGTAATGGCTTGGGCGCGCACGCCGGCCTCAGTGCGAATAATGTCGTTGTAACCCAGCACAGGCACTAGCTTGCGCAGGGCGTTCACGAAGGCCCGCTGGCTAAACGAACGGTAGTATTCATACATGCCAATTTTCCAAAAGCTGGCGGCCAACTTCCAAAAGCCGGGGTAACTCAACGTACCCCACAACTCACGCGCGTTGATGTCAAAAAA
>JBCCOX010000704.1:0-2600 GCA_039025155.1 Deinococcota bacterium
AACAAAGTGCAGCCTCAAGAGCATCAACAAATTGGCAGATTACGCTGCGAGCTGTGGTCACGTCCCATAATGACAGTTAACAATGATTTTAGTCTTTAGCGGCGACCCTTTTTTAGCTCACCGAGCAGCCCGGCGGGCCTTGCAAGCGCGCGGCCTCAAGGGGTCGGATGTTCATGAGCTTGGTATTGAACTAACTGCTGATAGGCTCGTGCAAGTTGCTAGTCAAAGCAGCTTATTTGGCACGGTGGGCGTGTTAATGGACTTTGATGCCGCGTTTAAGGGCAAAGCAGGTGTTAAACCGCGCAATGAGGTCATGAAAGCACTGGAAACCTTGCCAGAAGATAATATCATTGTGGTTGTTGATTTAGCTGCTACCAGTTCACGCCAAAAAACTTACCGCAAGCTAGGCGAGTACACAGAACTGCCGACCCCACGGTTTAACGCGCTCACGCACTGGATTCGGCAGGAGCTTGAAGGTCACAGCCTCAGTTTTGACAAAGACGTGCCCCAGACCTTGGGCGATTTATTTGGGGAAGACTTACCAGCCATTGCGTCTGAAATTAACAAGTTAGCTATTTTAGATGAACATCTGAGCAGTGGCCGCGTGCGCGAAATTGTCAACCGCCCAGCAGCACGGGATGCGTTTGACCTTATTGAAGCCATTACCAAAGCAGACAAACCTAAAGCCTTAGCCATTTGCCAAAGCTTGCAGGCCCAAGGTGAAGCGCCGCCGCGCGTGTTGGGCGCGCTTACCTGGCAGTACAACCTCGTTGCCCACTGTGTAGCACTGACCGAAAGCCGCGCTAAAGTCACCGATGCTGATGTCGCTAGAACGCTCAAGGTTAAACCGTTTGTGGCACGTAAAGCGTTGGGAATTGCCAGAACATTGAGCGAAGCACGGTTAAGACTGGTGTTAACACGCTTGCTCGAGGCAGACATTGCTATGAAAACGGGTGCAGAACCCACTTGGGCGCTCGAGTCCCTAGCACTCAGTTTGGCAAGCCTGCGTTAAGCATCAATCCGAACATTAACGATAATACCCACGCACAAGCGTCTTCATCGCTGTTCGGTAAGGTTCCGGCCCCGTGCTAATGCGGCTCACGCCCAGTGCGGCTAACTCGTCAACGCTAAAGGTATCATCCATTTTAATGATGTTGACAGGCAAACTAACCTCACTACAAATATGTTGAATGATGTCAGCATCAGCGAGTCCCGGTACAAACAGTCCACTAGCACCAGCCTCTTGATACGCACGCGCGCGGGTGAGCACTTCTTCAACATGGTCGTCACTGCGTGCAGCAGGTTCGGTTTGTAAGTAAACATCGGTTCGCGCGTTGATAAATAGGTTCACGTCAAGGGCATCTGCTGCTTTGCGAGCTGCGACAAGTCGCGCAGCTTGGTCAGTAACGCTGTAACGCCCGCCTGACACCATCACCTGATCTTCTAAGTTGATGCCGACAACGCCAACACCGATAACCTGACGCACCGTTTCTGCAACACCGGTAGGCTCACTCGCATAGCCCGCTTCTATATCAGCTGAGACGGGAATGTTGACGGCATCTACAATGTGGTTGAGGGTGGTGATGAGCTGCTCGAGCGGCAACTGCTCCCGATCAGCGTAACCGTGGGCGGCTGCTAGCGACGCACTCCCGGTAGCCAGCGCAGGTGCGCCAGCATCAGCAACAGCCTTGGCACTGCCCACATCCCAAATATTCGTGAGGACAAGTGGGCTATTTTGATGATGCAACTGCTTAAACTGTTCAGCTTTGTCTGCTTGGGTCATGATAATCACTGCTCCATTGAGGGTGAAGAAAGGTGTCTAAAAGCCTCAAAATAGGGTTGTTTGCCAGTTGTGCTGGTTTAGGTTTAAGTGGTGGCGGCTAAAACTTAAGGTGGCCTCTAGCCTACTGCCTTAAAGACAGGTTGAATAGAACCACTGTAGGTCAGCTAAAGTGGGCCACTTCGTGCTCGAGCAACCACCGTTTGCGCGCCAGCCCGCCACCGTAGCCCCGCAAGTTGCCGTCACTGCCAATCACCCGGTGACAAGGTACAAGAATGGCCAGTTGGTTAGCACCGTTGGCGGCAGCAACAGCACGCACAGCAGTGGGTTTGCCTAGTGCATTAGCAAGATGTTTATAGCTGTAAGTTTGCCCCGCCGGAATGGTTTGTAGGTGCTGCCATACAGACGTTTGAAAGGTTGTCCCCATGAGGTGTAAAGGCGTTTGGAACGTTGAGGATGTGCCCGCAAAGTAAGCGTCTAGCTCAGTGAGAAGTTGCTGACTAATTTGAGTTTTGCCGGGCAGAATGGTGTAACGTTTACGCAGACGTACTAATTCTGTTTCTAGCGCACGTCTATCTACAAACTCCAAAAGATAGAGCGCTTGTTCATCTGTAACAGCAAGCATCGCGCCAAGGGGTGTGTCTAACCAAGTAGCTGTGAGAAGAGGTTGTTTGTCGCCAAGTTTACTGGGTGCTGTGCCTAGAGTTTGTATAAACGCCTCTCGAAAACCGCTTGATGAATCGTAACTAGCTGTGAGCTGGGCATCAATGACACTGTCACCTGCGCGAATTGCTTTCATAGCAAGTCCTAAACGCCGGGC
>JBCCOX010000705.1:0-2594 GCA_039025155.1 Deinococcota bacterium
CCGTGTCACCTGTGTGGATAAAAGTGCGCAGATGCTTGCTAAAGTACAAGCGCGCTTGCAACCTACATCTTTGGTTGATGTCAATCTTGTCCAAGCAGATGCTACCCAAACATCGTTTGATGCCAGTCATTACGATGTTATCGTCAGTCTATTTTTTTTAGATAATTTTAGGGCGTCAACGCTCCAAGCTCTTATTCCCAACTTGGCAGAATCCCTCAACAACCAAGGCATCTGGATACTGGCTGATTTCAGAGAAATTACGCAAGGCTCAGGCACTTGGCGAAGCCGCGCTTGGCTTTGGCTCATGTACAGATTTTTTAGGCTTGTGACAGATATTGAGGCAGATAAGCTAACGGACCCCACAGAATTTCTCGAGCAAACTGGCTTGAACTTGCTCGAGCAATATTCTTTCCAGAATGGCTTCATCGTCCTCGAAACGTGGCAACAAGAAACACACTGACACAACCTAGCCACAAAAAAGATGATGATGCTAACCTCGCACCATCACCTCATTTTTTATTTGATGTTCTATCAGTACTACGACGCTACAGCACTGTACTTGTTGCGAAATTCTTCTAGGTAAGCTTGGCGGTGCGCTTCAAAGTGGTTCATCAGTGTTTTGGCAACTTCGCCAGGTACACCTGAACCAATTTGCATGTCGTCTACCTGAACAATCGGCAAAGCACCTTTAGTCGTGCTGGTAATAAACGCTTCTTTGGCGTTTTTGAGGTCATCCCAAGTGAGGCGTCGCTCGACCACAGTAGCGTGTTCATGGGCAACTTGCAAAATGTGCTTGCGGGTAATGCCGTACAAAATGCCTTCTCGCGGTGTGATGATAGCACCCTCAGCGTCCACCACAAAAAAGTTGGAGCGAGTGGTTTCAAAAATAGTGTCACCACTGTAATAAAGTGCGTCGGTAGCACCTGCAGCACGCATGGTTTTGCCGAGCACCACGGCCATCATGTAGTTGGTTGTTTTAGCTTCGGGTAAGTCGCGGGTGTATTCGTGGCTAATGAGCTTAGCACCTTGGTCGTATTTTGCTTGAGGCACTTGAGGGAGCGGGTTTTGCAAGATGACCAAGTTAGGCGTGGTGGGGGTAAAGCCGTCTTCAGCGTAGCCGCCTGTTAAAAACAGTTGCAGACCGGCTGTCTCTTGACCGTTTTTGGCGATGAGCTCGAGCACATGCTTGGTGAGCGCACTCCGGCTCAGTGGCATGTCAATACCCAAAATCTCTGCGGTGCGTTCAAACCGAGCTAGGTGATCGTCCATAAACAGCGGTACGCCCTCATAAAGTCGCAGATAATCAAAGGCCCCAAACCCGCGCCTAAAGGTGATGTCACTGGCGTGAATGGTTGCATCTGCCTCGGCAACAAAGTTGCCGTTAATGCTGTGAAAATGGCTCATGTTATCTCCTCTCGTCAACTTGGAGTGATGATGTTGTAGACGTTCATTATGCGAGGTCGTGCTTGCTCAAAACAAGTTACTAGGCTAAGGTTTAAGGGTGTTGATATATCTTAAATGTAGTGACGTGCTGCGGCGCTTTCTCGCATAAGATGACCCATCGCATAAGATTGCACTGTAGTGTAAATCATCTCATGAACGATAGGTCAGAACGCATCCTACAGTTGAAGTTTTACAAGAAGCTTCTTGGTAAAGGGTCGGTGCTACCTACAATCCTAAGCACTCAACCGCTGACTCGCAAGGTCTGCCCCGGCACGCATGGCTTCAAGTTTGGCAAAACATATATCTGGGTGAATGGCCCCAAACCCAGCAAACGTCCCAAACCCGCAGTCACTCCCAGCCATCACTCGGTCTGCTCCTACAATATTCACAAATCGGGTGAGGCGTTCAGCAATAAGCTCAGGATGCTCCACAAAGTTGGTTGTGGTGTCCACCACGCCGGGGACTAAAATTTTGTCATCTGGTAAATTATCTTTGTGGTCGCGCCAGACCGTCCACTCGTGGGCGTGGCGGGGGTTACTGGCTTCAAACAAAATGGTACTGGGTTTAGCTTTCATCACGACATCAAAAATTTTGGCAAAGTCAATGTCGCTGGTGTGTGGACCTTCGTAGTTGCCCCAGCAGATGTGCATTCTGAGGCGTTCAGCAGGAACCTCGCTCAGCGCGTAGTTGAGGGCTTCAACTTGCATGGTCGCGTAGGTTAAAAAGCTAGCATCATCCTCATCGCGGTATTTGATGTGGCGGCCCATGGCGAGGTCAGGGCAATCAATTTGCAGTTGCAAGCCTGCGTTCGTAATGGCTTCGTACTCGAGCTTCATCACCTCAGCTAAGGCGTAAAGATAGGTCTCAAAGTCGTTGTAGTATTCATCCGGCTGAAACACTGCAATCACGCCAGGAGAGGCAGCGTTCATGAACCCTTCGGAGATGCCGTGTGCGTCTAGGGCAGCTTTTAAGTTGGCAATATCTTGCTCTAAAGGGCGCATATCTTTAACGGTGATCTCACCCCGACAAATCGGCCGGTGATATTTAGGCGTGCCGCCAGCCTTGGCAAGTCTGTCACGGTAATTGGGGTACTCGTCAAGGTCTTTGGGCGTGGCTCGAGGTGCATCCCCAATTTCAAACCCAGTTAAGCG
>JBCCOX010000706.1:0-2581 GCA_039025155.1 Deinococcota bacterium
GGGGCAGATGCTTTTTTAGAAGGACAACATCACGTTAAAAATGGTATTCGCTGCATTCAAGCGTTTGATGCAACTCCCCTCACCGTCAAAATTGCAGGTGAGGTTGACGTTGAAATTACCGACTACATCTCCAAAAAAGAAGCCCGCCGGCTTGACCGTTTTGTCCACCACGCGCTGATTGGTGCTGAACTAGCCCGCGTTCATGCAGGATTAAGTGAAGATGACATCGCTGGTGACCACACCGGAACCTGCTTAGGGTCCGGTATCGGCGGCATGATTACCTGGCAGGAAAATTCTGTCACCTACGTGGAGCGCGGTGCCATGCGCATGAGCCCGTTTTTTATTCCTATGCTCATTGCCAACATGGCCAGTGGACAAGTTGCTATGCGCTACGGCCTCACCGGGCCAAGTAGCACAGTAGTGACCGCTTGTGCCACAGGCTCAGGTGCAATTGGCGATGCCTACCGGATCATCCAGCGGGGTGAAGCGTCCATTATGTTTGCAGGCGGTAGTGAAGCTGTCATTTCCGAAATGGGCGTGGCGGCGTTTGCAGTTATGAAGGCGCTATCTACCCGTAACGACAGCCCAGAAACAGCCAGCCGCCCGTTCACAGCCTCACGGGATGGCTTTGTAATGGGTGAGGGTGCGGGTATCCTCGTACTAGAAGATTACGACCATGCTAAAGCGCGAGGGGCAACAATTTATGCCGAGATTATCGGCTATGGCATAAGTGCAGATGCCTACCACATGACTGCACCGGCACCCGGAGGTAAAGGGGCAGTACGTTGTGTAAATGCAGCCCTTCAGGATGCTGGTTTAAATACTGAAGATATTGGCTACATTAACGCCCACGGGACAAGCACAGCCGCAAACGACCTGAACGAAACTTTAGCTTATAAAACGGTCTTTGGTGAGGACAATGTGCCGCCTATTTCCAGCACTAAGTCAATGGTAGGGCACACCCTAGGTGCGGCTGGCGGGGTGGAGGCAATTGCCACCATTCAAGCGCTTAACACAGGCATTTTACCGCCCACCCGCAACTACCACGACCCTGACCCCGAGCTGGATTTAGACTATATTCCCAATGAGCCCCGTGAACAGCAAGTAGACTATGCACTGTCTACGAATTTTGCGTTTGGTGGGCAGAATGCGGCGCTTATTTTCAAGCGGGTTTAGCTTTAGAAGTTTAAAAGCAAATACAACTAAAGCCCTCGAGACAAGATGCTCGAGGGCTTTTTTATCAAGCCTAATCAATGAAGAAGGTCACCGTAGCCATGAACCTCAAAATTGATGGGATCGCCATCTATCATATATCCGTAAGGTCTCATCAACACAGGTTGGAGATGATTAACGAACGTCATGAACTCAGTTCAGCGCCTCGAGCAACAACTCCTTCGTTGTCACTCCTTCAATCACTTCAAACTCAACACCCTCAACTCCTAAATACCGAAGCTGGTTAAACGGTGCTGCCACCCAGCTCGAGGTCACGACGGTATACGTAGCATCATCTTCAATCATCACGTCCGTTGCATACACAAAGTCACCTGTGAGCGCGTTCAAATCCACCTCATCAAACACAGCGCGAATGCTGCCTACAGATTGGTTGGCTCCAGCTAACATGGTGCGAAGGGTCTGCCCGTCAACCTCAGTCATCACCACATCGTTGTTAAAACGCAAAAAAGCGTCGTATTCGTAGCGCTCGAGCGGCCCTTCAGCTAAGCCTGCCCCAAACGACGTGTGATTGAGCATCGCCACATCTGCCCCGGTGCGCTGGCGCAAAGTTTCAACCGCCCACTGAGCAGCCTCAAACACGCTGTAATCAGTGGGAACCGTCCCCAAAATCTCACCGTCTTCGGATGCTAAAAAGTTGGCTTGAGTTGTAACAAGGGCGTCTTCAAAGGGTTGCCAAGTGCTACTACCGGGCCCGTTTCCTTCAAAAACAAGTTCGGCATTGCCATCAGTTAGGTCATAAGCATGGAGCGTAACTAGCTCGCCCTTAAAGCCATTTTGAAAGTACAACGTGTCACCATCCGCCGTTGCCACCCTCTCAGACACAAAAATGTGGTTGTGACCGCCCACAGCAAAGAGAACATTGTCTGGTAACTGGCTGAGGATGTCCCGGTCAGCCACCACCCCAGCATGGCTTAGCAAGATGCTGTAATCGCTCAAAATGGTGAGTTTGTCGTAATAACTCGCCCATGTTACGGGGTCAGGCAAGGTGATAAGTTCACGTGATGCCGCTGCATAGGTGTTGAGCTGATCGGTGGCGATGCCCACGACATCAATCGTGACGCCATCAACATCAATTGTGTAAACAGCTGGTGTGAGGCGTTGGCCACTAGCTTTGTCAAGCACGTTGCCTATGACGACAATGCCGCGTGCATCCGCCTCAGCTAAAAACTCGCTAGGGCTTAAAAAGTCAAATTCATGATTGCCGATGTTGATGATGATGGTGACATCGCCCGTGGCTTGAAGTTCTTCTAAAAACAACCAGTCAAGCATGCCTTCTGAGCGGCTAGCAAGAGCATTACCCAGCTCAAACACGTCACCATTAACCAAAATGTAGACAGGCGTATCAGCA
>JBCCOX010000707.1:0-2579 GCA_039025155.1 Deinococcota bacterium
CCGTCTAGCACATCGTAACCTTCACGGGGGACAGCTTTATCAAGCAGTTTGAGGCCGACGAGCTGGCGGTCACATGCTGCTTCCCAAAGGGCCTCACGACCAAAAAAATCTTTGTCTTTAACAACCCAAGCGTAGCTCGAGCAGCGCGGATTTGTTGCCTCTGTAAAGTCGTGCCCAAAAAGTGGAAAGCCAGCTTCTAAGCGCAAGGTGTCACGTGCGCCTAAGCCGCACGGTGTAACCTCAGCTTGCAGCAATGCGTCCCATAACTTGATGCTGTCGCTAGCGGCACACAGCACTTCAAAGCCGTCTTCGCCGGTATAGCCAGTGCGGGCAATTTGTAAGGGAACGCGCGCACCCGACAACTTGGCTTGAACAATGCGGTTTTTCTTAACTTCACTAAGGTCAACATCAACCAGATCATTTAACACCGTTTCAGCTTCGGGACCTTGCACAGCAATGAGTCCCCACTGGTCAGATTCGTGAATAATAATGACTTCGTAAGGCCCTGCAAGCTGATTAAGTTGTGTGGTCACAGCCGCATCGTTGGCGGCGTTGCAAATAATAAGAAATTCAACCTCACCAAGTTGATACAAATAGATGTCGTCAACAAGGCCGCCCCGGTCGTTGGGAATCATGCTGTAGTGACCGCGCCCCGGGCTTAGTTTAGCCGGATCGTTCAGCGTGACAAAGCGCAAAAATGCTAAGGCATCTGCACCACTAATGCGCAGTTGTCCCATGTGGCTTACGTCAAACATGCCAACACCATTGCGGACGGCAAGGTGCTCTTCAAGAATGCCTGCAGGATACTGAATGGGCATGTGCCAGCCTGCAAAATCCACCATTTTTGCGCCTAGCGCAAGGTGATTTTCGTGCAGTGGAGTAAGTTTCATAATTACCCACGGTAGCACAGGGAGCTGACAGCCTCTAGCTAAAAGCAGAACACACGCAAAAACGGCACAATATTCATAAATTCTTCACCCGCTTGCGCTCTAGTACCAACACATCTACCATAACAAAAGAAATGTGCTGGTTGCACAATCTTATAAAATTACACTGCTCTGTAAGAACATGACTAGCCAAACCATGTGAAATCAGCTATAATAATAGACATCAAGATTATCCTAATGAAAGGACGCTTATGCAACCGACCACGGCTCATACGATTACCCGTGCCGCAACACTGGATGACGCACCTTTAGTTTGTGAATTATACAAACGCGCGCCGGACTATTTTGAGCGCCTTGGTGCTGATGTACCAACGCTTAGTGAAGTTAGCCGTGAGCTCGAGATTGCCCTAGCTGACCCTTGCCGTCACGTTGAGCTTATCCTCAGCGGTCATGAAGGCTTGCTGGACAGGCCTGCACCAACACATGTACCTAACCGCATGTCAGCACTAACAAAACCCACAAAAGCCTTACGGGTTGTAGGTTATCTTGATTACAAGATGAACTTTCCCGAACGCGGTGACACAACGATCAACTTGTTACTTATTGGTACCCTGTGGCAGCGCAGTGGTTACGGCGCACGTGCCATAGAGGATTTAGAAGCACGTTTAAGTGGGCGGGTTAAACGGCTCCTAGCGAGCATTTACGGGCAGAACCCTAGAGCCAAACGCTTTTGGGAAGCCCTCGGTTACAGTTTTGCGATTGATGCTAAGCCCGTGCTGGACTGGTACGCCAAGTATCTGGAACCTCGAGCAGGGACAGGGTTAAGTTTAATGCGCTTACCAGCTTGTTAGCTGGCGAGTAGCAGGTAAGCATACATAGGCAAGGGATGCTTCTCGAGCCCCTGCCCTTTCCCTGGGTGATACCACAAACTCGCGGTGATGATGCCATCTGTGACGATCTCTGCCTCAATCTCACTGACACCAATGGCGCGCAAGACAGATACTGAAAACTCACGCAGAGTAGCCTCGGGGAAATAGCTGACAGGTTCGTTGGAAGTAATGTCGTAAGCCATGAACTATGATACATGGGTTCACGAGGCTGGCTCGAGGTGCAAGTGAAATGGATAGCGCTAGCTTCTTACCCAAGGTGGCTGATGTTGCCCCAACATAAGCTCGGTAATATGGCGTGTCGCTGGATGGTTGATCTTATTGCACTGGTCTATGACTGCAGCATAGTCATACGCAACTCTATGATGAGATAGTTTGTAGCTATTCCTATCACTTTCCAATATCACATAAGATGCTCTAAGATCCTCTGGAATTGGATTGCTGATGCTGCCGAGGTTGACAATTCGTATACCCTCAACTGTAATGTCACAGGGCGCATGTGTGTGACCCACAAAAACGATGTCCGCATCACAACCATTGACTAAAGTTTGCAACTCTTGCTGAGTGGATTTGGGATGTATGCCACTCCCGTCATCACGACCTGGGGATGCGTGTACGCCTAAGCATCTGATGCCATTGGGGAGCGTGTGTCTGTGCTCGAGCTCTAAGTTTGATAACCAGTCAAAATAGCCAGCAGTTGTTATAGCACCTTGGGTCCACGCAAAGCAGTTATTGACCTCCTTGTACAACGGCAACAGATCCAAATCTTGTTTGACATCAGCATCAAAAGGACTCGGACGCTCAC
>JBCCOX010000708.1:0-2573 GCA_039025155.1 Deinococcota bacterium
TGGCATGGCCGGGCGGCGAGTAGCGCTTATTACGCTCACTGTGATTGTTGCTAATGGACTCGCTGGCTACACGCATTGGCGCAACGTTCCCATGCCGTGGGACGATGTCGTGCGCAGCCCCGACTACGTAACTGAAACCGCGTGGAGCACACTCGAAAGCTGGGTACGAACACCGAGTAGCGCGCCGTGGAACGTGCTCGAGCCAAGCTTCCCCCGTATTGAAGGTATTTTTGCCTTACCCCAAGCCAGTACTAGTAGGCAAGCCGCGCGCAGTCGTGGTTTTGCGTGGTCTAGTTCTTACTTTCTTCGCGCCTCGGGTCAGCGCATTACCGGGCGCTTTAACGTAACTAATGACGGCCGTGTGCGTAACGTGTACGGGTTTTTGCGCCTTCCGGCAAGTCCCTACCTGAGGCTTACACAAACTGCAGAAAGTAGCTTGCTCGAGCTTAACTTTAGTCCTACAGCTAACCTCAGCGACCACAACCTAACGGCTTGGCTAACAGTGGCGGGCAGTCGTGTGAGTAGCGAGCAGACCAACTTAACAACAAGCGGTGCCCAGCTCATATTTCCCCGTGTGAACATGTCCGAGGCTAACGAGCTCGTCGTCGTCTTGCGCGAGCCAGCCGCCGACCGGGTGGTGTCGTGGCGCTTTCATGACCTAGCTGACCTAGCACGCTCATCCAGTTAGTCGGATGTGTTCCAATTTATGTGTCTGAGCGACTGCGCTCGAGGTAGCGCTTGGTGGCACTGCGTTTGCGCGGGGTTGCTCGATTACATGATGGCAAGTCCCCGTGCCGTTCTAGATACTTATCTATAAGCGCAGCTTCGTCAGCTTGAGGCACACGGCTGTAGGCATAACGCCAATAGCACACCTTATCTTGTAAGCAGCCAGGTTTAGCAAGGTGCTGGCGAATCCGGTTAGGCACGTCTTTAGCAGACTGCCCTATGTAGATGAGCACTCTAGCTTCATCTGCTAGTTCGTAAACGCCCGGCATGGCGTCACGCCCGCGCTTAGCAGGTAACTTGTCTAAGCTGCGCCAACGCCCCTGAATCGCCACTTAATGATACCGTTTCCGGTTAATTCCTAAAGGAATTAACCCGCGTGGAATGCGTAGAAAAAGTACGGATTCCGTTGGGAACGGAATAAACACGCCAGAGTTTATGCAGTGTCCAATCGAAATCCGTATGACCTTGCCTCGCCATATTGGACTAACCTTGATAACCTAATTCACGCAGTGACTCTTGGTCTTCGCGCCAGTTGCTGTGCAAAATGACCTCGAGGTCTAAAAATACCTTGTGAGATAGGAAAACCTCGAGCTGTTTGCGAGCCCGCTGACCGATGGCTTTAATCATGGACCCACCTTTACCCAAAACCATTCCCCGATGGTTGCTACGCTCCACCCAGACATCTGCTTGAATGTAATGCGGCGAGCTAGTGCCATCAGCATTGTCCTCAGGGTCACGCCATTCGGTCACTTGTACAGCGATGGTGTAAGGCAGTTCTTGGCGCAAGTGAATCATGGCACTTTCGCGGATGATTTCAGCCGCCCAGACTTCTCGAGGTTGGTCACTGCGAATGTCTTCTGGAAAAAAGAACGGGTTTTCAGGTAAACGGGCAAGCAGTTCATCACGCAGTAAGTACACATCATCTGGATTTTGCAAGGCACTTAGTACACGTGGCAATGCCGTAGGTAGCAAATCCTGATACAAATCCAGCGCTTCTTCTGGGTATTTGGCGGCGTCTACTTTGTTACCCACCAAAAACATGGGCACAGTTTCTGGCAGATTTTGCAACATTCTGGCAACGTCTTTGTCTTCATCGTTGGGTGGGCGGCGCAAATCTACAACCCACAGCACCGCATCAACATCAACCGTAGACGCCCATACTTCGCGGTTCATAAAGCTACCTAGCGCGTCTTTAGCGCGGTGCAGACCGGGCGTGTCTACAAACACTAACTGAGCATCTTCAGAGGTGTAAATGCCGCGCACGCCGCGCCGGGTCGTTTGCGGTTTTGGGGTGATAGCTGCCACCTTGACACCTAACAAGGTATTTAGGAGCGTTGATTTACCAACATTGGGTTTACCGACAATGGCCACAAACCCTGCCCGACTTACTGGCAATCCGGTTGCTGAGGGGGCGTCAGCAGAAATGGCATCACCTGATGGTTTTTGTGTCTGTGATTCTTCTAAGGGCACATTACCAGAAGCATGACCTGCGTCTTGGTTGATGTCTTGATGGCTATCTTGGTGCTGATGATCTGTCACAACTATATTCTCCTACTTGATGCCAGCACGCTAGGTTTAGCATGAAGGTGATCACTCTGGCGTGAACTGCCTGAGTCTATTGATGGGATTGACGACTGATGAGATTAACGACGTTGGCTTGCAGCTTTAGCCACTATCACTGTCTTAACTTCACCCAAACAGACAAACACACTTGACGTGATGATAGGGGCACTTTTTGTGATGATAAAGCTAGCTCGAGCTTGGTTACAAGGGTATTTCAACTCTCAACAAACCCCATTCTTAAAGATGAGGCTCTCAAGCTAACCCATAAAAACCTGCACCATAAA
>JBCCOX010000709.1:0-2554 GCA_039025155.1 Deinococcota bacterium
ACGCGCACACCGTCTGGCAGGCTGATGGTAGATACTTTAGTGAGGTAGGGCAAGAGCACATCCCGTAGTGTCGCAGCTTCAACCCAAGCACCTACAGTCACGCAAGTTCCTGTACCTACGGAATGCTGACAGATGGCTGCTGCATCTTCGTAGACGTCTGTAGTAAACGTGGCAACAACCTCAGCTCCGTCTGGCGTAAGAATATCTGCCCAGGTACTGTAAGTGTAATCTTGACCGTTCATATGAATGCCTTCGCGTAAGCCAGGGCGAAGGGCATCAACATGGTGAATCTGCACACCCATCAACGACGTTAAGGGTCCTGGTGCAGGCGTGTGAACGGTATTACTGAGTGTTTTTGCGCCAGAGCGTGGGCCCATCACTAGCGTGCCGCCAGCGGATACAAAGTCGTGTAAGTGCGTTGCCAAGCTATCATCGACCAAATGCAGTGCGGGCGCGCAAACAAGTTGGTAAGGTGACAAATCATCACGTGGATGGATGAGGTGAACATTCAACCCCAAGTTGCGTAACGCTTCGTAGTAGCTAAGCTGCAACATACAGTAATTCCAACCTTCAGCATGAGGTTGTAACTGGGTTGCCCACAGGCTTTCGTAGTCAAAGAGCAAGGCAACATCTGCTTTAGGATAGTTGTGAGCTGTTTCTGGCGAGGTTTGCAGTCTGGAACTCATCTCTTGAGCCGTGCTACTTGCGCGATCAGGCGTGCCATCGTGCAAATTGAGGCCAGCGTGCATGAGCTCTTGTGCGCCGTTGGCTGCCCGCCAGCGAAAATAAGAGACAACCTCTGCGCCATGCGCTAGGGCTTGCCACGTCCACAGGGAAACAGCACCCTTAGCGGGTAGCGGGTTGGTCGGTGCCCAGTTGACTTGCCCTGGTTGTTGTTCAATCACCCAGAAGGGCTTATTTTTGAGTCCGTAGTAAAGGTCGTGATGCAGTGAGACCAGGTCAGGATGGCCGCTGCGGTAATAGTGGTTTTTGAGGTCGTCGGATAGGGGGCTTTGCTCGAGCATCCCTAAGGGATAACTATCCCAACTAAACACATCCAAATCATTCGCCAACTTAAACGCATCGTACTGGTCAAAAAGCAACATGCCGTTGTGGGTAATCAACCGCCCCGGCGACAACTCCCGCAAGATGTTTACTTGCCGTTTGTTAAATGCCACCACAGCATCGGACGAAAAGCGGTAAAAATCTAGGCTGTGGCTGGGGTTAGCTTCGGTCACAGTGAGGTTGGGTAAGTCAACTTCATCAAAACTGTCGTAGTCCATGCTCCAAAAGCGGTTCCACCAGGCGTTGTTGAGCGCGTCAATGGTTTCATAGCGCTCTTTGAGCCACTGCCGAAACGCCAGCAAATCATAAAGCCCATAACTGCGCACGGTGTCGTGACAACCGTATTCGTTGTCGGTTTGCCAAGCGCGAACTGCCTCATGTTTACCGTAGCGCGTAGCAAGGACGTGAGTAATTTCATCAGACGCATTTAAGTAGGCGGGGGCGTTGAATGAATAGTGTTTTCTCGAGCCAAACTTGCGCGGCCGGCCGTATTCATCCACTGCCAGCACATCTGGATACATGTCAATGAGCCACTTGGGTGGGGTGGCAGTAGGTGTGCCTAGGATCACCTTGAGGCCAGCATTGCCAAGGGTATCTACAGCTCTATCCAACCAGTCAAATTGGTATTGGCTAGGTGTGGGCTCGAGCTGTTTCCATGCAAACTCACCAATGCGCACCCAGCTAAGTCCCAACTCGCGCATGCGGGCGGCGTCTGGTTTCCAAGTTGATTCTGACCAGTGTTCGGGGTAGTAGCAAACCCCAAGGCTCATGGGACGATTCATACAGTCCTCCACTCAACAATCATCATGCTTCACAGTATGCCAGCATGCTTGCATCATCTGCTCGAGCACTACACAGCTAAAAAATACATAAGATTGATGCTGATGGTATCATTGAATCCATTGTCTAGCTTCCGCAGTGCACTTAATTTTTGTCGAAGATATGTTGGTGTTATACGTTACTTACGAAGGTTTTTATAAGCATTGATAAGCCCGTTCGTTGAACTGTCATGGCTGGTAACATCCTCATCACCAGCAAGTTCCGGCAAAATTGCTTTGGCAAGCACCTTACCCAACTCAACCCCCATTTGATCAAACGAGTTGATGTTCCAAATGATGCCCTGCACAAAAATTTTATGCTCGTAAAAGGCAATGAGCGTGCCAAGCGTTTCCGGGGTAAGTTTGGGGTACAAAAATGAGTTGGTGGGACGGTTGCCTGTAAACGTCTTCGAGGCTGTTAAGTGCTCCAAGTGCTCACCACTCACACCTTGTGAGGTAAGTTCCTCATGAACTTCATCTGCAGGGCGGCCCATCATAAGAGCCTCAGTTTGAGCAAAGTAGTTGGACAGCAAAATCGTGTGATGCTCGCCGAGCGGGTTGTGGCTTTGCGCCGCCGCTAAAAAGTCACAGGGGATAAGTTTAGTGCCTTGGTGAATAAGTTGATAAAACGCATGTTGCCCGTTGGTGCCGGGTTGCCCCCAAATAATCGG
>JBCCOX010000710.1:0-2547 GCA_039025155.1 Deinococcota bacterium
CTCGTTGGCTTACAACTGCAGGTTCCAGCGCTCACTAGAACATCTAATCAACTTGAAGGAGTGTGATCTTGATATCTTTCTAGCAGCTTATCTTAACTTTTTGACCGTCAACACATATTGTTTCAGCCCTTTTGTCTTTACTTACTAGCCTCACCTTGACGTTTCAACTCTCGTTCTTATAGCAATTCCAAGATGAATCCCACACACACTGAGTGGGTCTGTGTAGGCTCGCATAGCTTGCATTTGAAGTTGCGGGGAAACTCCGTATGGAAATGCTTTTACTAACACCTTTTGGTATCAATACTTCGGACAGGTATTGAATCTTAAAAATCGATTTGCGTCACCGACGTGAGTTAGCACGCTGCATCTAAAATCTTATTTGCGTCTGTGACGAGGTTTATAAAAAGTGTCCGAACTGTTGGGTATGGCAGGCCATACCTTAATTTTTTAACCCTGAACTTAACACCGTTAAGTTACTTAGAGGAGATAATTTATGACACCAGCAGCTTACTCAATCTCAGCATCAAGCAAGCTTGTACAGCGCTTTGTTGAGCAGCTTAGCAAGCTTTGGCAAACGCGCCGCGGACTCACTTTATTTACAGGTTTGATGGCACTTGCCAGTGCGTTTTTTGCTGTGGGTATTATCGCTGACTCGAGGATGGTCACGGGCGTTCCCGTCTGGCTTAAACCCACCAAGTTTGCTATTTCGATAGCCATTTACACCCTCACCCTAGCGTGGTTACTTAACCTTGTCACTACTGACAAAGTCTGGAAGCGTCGGTTAGTAATTATAGCTTCTAACACTATTTTGTGGATGCTTATCGTCGAAATAGCTGTTATCACGTTACAAGCAGCTCGAGGCACGACCAGTCATTTTAACTTTTCAACAGCCTTAAATGGCACACTTTTTACAATCATGGCAATTGCAATTAACATATTGTGGATCGCTAACTTTGTAATTGCTGGCATCTTGCTGTTTGAGAGGTTTGCCTCACCTGTGATTGCTTGGAGTGTCCGCCTTGGCATGACCATCAGCATCATCGGCATGGGTCTAGGCTTTTTGATGACCAGTCCAACGGCTCAACAACGCGCCAACTGGGCCGTGGGTGAAGAGATTTCCATTGTCGGCGCGCACACCGTGGGTACCCCCGACGGCGGTGAAGGTCTCCCCTTTTTCAACTGGAGCACTGAAGGCGGCGACCTGCGCATTGGACACTTTATTGGCATGCATGCCTTACAAATCTTACCCTTGCTCGGTTGGTTTTTAGATGGCCGTCAGCGCCGTTCTCAACCTAGTCGTCCTAAAGCTAACCGAAACGCGCGGCGTCAGCATCAACACCCATCAGTTCAGAAAACGTCAGTTCAGAAAACGTCAGCTAAAGGTGCTGTGGCGCTTATCTTTATTGCAGCAAGTTATTATCTAGCCATTACGCTGTTAGTAACTTGGCAAGCTTTACGCGCGCAGTCAATCATCGCGCCAGACGCCCTCACAATTAACGTTTTTGCTGCCCTCAGTGCCACGGCATTAGTGGCTAGTTATATCGCTAGCCGTTTGCCTCAGCGTACTTCAGGACAGCTTTTAGGAGAACACGCATGAATGTCTTAGTTGTTTTAGGTCATCCGACGCCGGAAAGTCTTTGTGGTAGTTTGGCAACGCGCTACGCGCAAGGTGCTGGTGCAGCAGGTGCCAACGTGCAAACCCTTGTGCTCGCTGAGTTGGAGTTTGATGCTGCCCGCACCGTTCGCTACGGTGATGAACGTGAGCTCGAGCCTGACCTGCTGCGCGCTCAAGAGGCCATCACCTGGGCAGATCACTTGGTCTTTGTCTACCCAACCTGGTGGACGCTCATGCCAGCGCTGCTCAAAGGGTTTATAGACCGTACCCTGCTACCCGGCTTTGCGTTTGCCTATCAGTCAGGTAAAGCTATGCCGCTTAAACTCCTTAAAGGCAAAACTGCCCGTCTATTGGTCACGATGGACTCACCCAACTGGTGGTTTAACTGGATTATGGGCAAACCTGGTCACAACGCTATGAAACGGGGTATTTTGCAGTTTTGTGGCGTGAGTCCGGTCAGAGTCACTTCGTTTAATAACGTTAGAACGTCCACTGAGAAAACGCGCCAAGGATGGCTCGAGCAAGTTACAACTATTGCTACAGATGACATCAAACGCTTCTCCAAACCTCAATCTCAACCCTCAACTCAGCAGCAGGGAGCATCGTGAACGACTTTATACCGATGGTCTTCTCCTCGAGCAGTTTGCTGGTTATGCCCTTCTGGGCGCTGATGATCTTTGCACCCATGTGGGGCTGGACAAAACGCATCGTCGGCTCCATTTGGATCATTGTTCCTATATCGCTGATGTATATAGCCCTTGTTCTGCCAGATGCCCTCGCTATTTTTCAGACAGTCAGCAGTCCAGAACTCGCTAACATTCAAGCGCTCCTTGCCACACCTGCAGGAGCCACTATTGCTTGGGTTCACTTTTTGGCGTTTGATTTGTTTGTAGGGCGCTGGGCATATCTGGACAGCCGCGCGCGCAAGCTCA
>JBCCOX010000711.1:0-2547 GCA_039025155.1 Deinococcota bacterium
ATCGTCTTGATGGGCAACAGGTAGAGGTGGTATAGACACGTCAGAGACGGACATGTTGGCAGAGGTTCAGTGTTTGATAGAGCATGACTTAACAGGGCATGGCTTAAAAATATATAGTGGCTTGTCGTACCTACACAGCAGTGAGTAACTACATAGCAGTGAGTTAGTCTCACCTTGCTGCATCATAACAAACATCTTCATGAATGTACCGTTGAGGTGGTCATAGCTACGTTTGCTATTAACAGATGTTATGCCAATGCTGATTACAACAGTTCGGACACTTTTTATAAACCTCGTCACAGACGCAAACAAGATTTTAGATGCAGCGTACTACAGCAAGACACAAGCAGCATCAACTTGGGTTTATCAATACTGAGGTCGGCAGGCTTATGGTCTTAGCTAGCAACAGGCTCGAGGACAGCCTCAGCGTTTAACTTGGTCACAATATCGTCAACAGCCTGGCGCGAGTGAACCAAGCCGTTTTCAATAAACACATCACTTGTGCGCGTACCAAACCCAGCCGAACCAAGCACATATAAGCCGGGCACGTTGCTTTCGTAGGTATCGTGATTAAGCTCAGCGGCGTGATTTTCGCCAATGTTGACACCCGCGCTGCGCAGCAAATCAGGTGCGGCATAGTAGCCGGTCAAGGCAAAGCTAAAGTCACTAGGAATATGTAGTACATCGGTTGTTTGGCTATCTTGATGGTGTTTGTGGGCAATCACTGTGTCTGCGGTGATCTCTTGAACGGTGGTATTAAAGTGCGCTGTAATGCTACCTTCTTTTACGCGGTTTTCTAAATTGGGGCGAATCCAATACTTTAAGCTGTGGCGGAAGCTGTCTCCTCGGTGAATCATTGTGACCTTGGCACCAGCTCGGTAGAGGTCAAGGGCTGCATCTGCAGCGCTACTGCCTGCCCCAATAATCGTCACTGGGCGCTGCCAAAAAGCATGGGCTTCACTGTAATAGTGGCTGACGTTGGGGCGGTCTTCGCCCGGAATGCCCAGTAATTTAGGGGTATCAAAATAGCCTGTGGCTACGGCCACCTTACGTGCGTAAACGCTACGAATCTGACCATGAGCCTGACCGTTTTTAGTCTCAACGGTTAGCGCAAAGCCGTGCGCTTCTTGCACAAGTGCGGTGACCTTGCTATAGAGGCTGATGTTGAGCTGTTCAGCAGCCGTAACTTTGCGGTAGTAATCCAGAGCTTCTTTGCGGGTGGGTTTATCGGTGGCTGTAATAAGCGGGTGGCCGCCAATTTCGAGGCGTTCTGAGGTTGTAAAAAAAGTCATGTAGGTTGGATAATTATAAATTGCGTTGACGACAGCACCTGCTTCAAAGACCTCGTAGTTAAGCCCGTGGCGGCGAGCTAAAATAGCGGCCTCGAGCCCAATGGGTCCAGCACCAATGATAGCTAAATCGAGAGTTGATGTCTCATTCATATACCTTAGGGTAACAGATGAATACTCGATTAGGCGTGCTAGAGACACACTTAGGCTGGAAGCAGCGTGATGGTCTTAAGCTGTGGGCACATGGGAGATTTGCTAACGATCAATACAAGATGAATACAAAACGTATAATTTACCGGGTTTATACAGCAGGAAGCAGCTCGAGCCCAGCTTTTTCACCCGCTAAAAACACAGCTTCAGGTTTATTATAAGCGCGAATATCTTCTAAGGGATTACGCGCCCAAACGCTTAAATCTGCCCGCGTACCAGGGTTTAAACTGCCAATTTCACTCTCTAGGCGCAGAGCTTTGGCAGCGGTACTCGTTGCTGCTTGCAACACTTCTGCTAAGCTCAAGCCCATCTCATGAAGTAACTGCAACTCTCGGATAAGTCGCCCATGTGGATTCATAGGTGTGCCTGCATCACTACCGGCAACGATAGGCACGCCAGCTTGCCAAGCATCGTAACTGTTGCGGCGGTGAACATCAACAATAGGTAAGGTTTTGGCAACAATCCAGTCGGCAATGTGCTTACTGCCTGCGGCGATGCCTTCGGGAGCTGCCAAGGTAGGCACTAAAACACGGGTTTTAAGAAGTTCTAGAGCGTCATCGTTCCAATGATCAAAAGCCCCATGTTCAATAGTATCTATGCCTGCGCGCAGCGCGTTGAGAATGCCTTTAAGTCCTTGTGCGTGGGCGGCGGTGTGTTTACCTTTTTTATGCGCTTCTTCAACACCTGCGCGTAGTTCTGCTTCGCTGTAGGCTTCAGCACCGGCGGCAACCCCGCGGGTAATCACCCCACCTGTAGCCATAAATTTGAGTACCTGCGCGCCTTGTTTCAGTTCTTCTCTGGCAGCGTGGCGTATCCCATCAACCCCGTCGGCTTCATGACCAAACATATGTCCGTGTCCACCTGTCATGGTGATGTTGCCACCACAAGGAAGCACCTTAGGCCCGTAAATCTTGCCGGTAGCAACTGCTTTAGCAAGGTCGATGGCTAACTTGTGTGGACTGCCTAGGTCGCGCACGGTGGTGACGCCCGCAGCAAGTTGACGTTTAAGATTGTGCAAGCCCACCGTGACCAAGTGAACCATGCCTTG
>JBCCOX010000712.1:0-2545 GCA_039025155.1 Deinococcota bacterium
CCCAACTCGGTTGCGGGCGCAATCGCTGCGCTGTTACGTAGCGAAGGACAAGTTGAAGTTCAAGCTATTGGCCCTAAAGCAGTTAATCAAGCTGTCAAGGCAATTGCCATTTCACGTAGCTACATCACGCTAGACGGTCTGGATTTAACAACGCAGCCATCGTTCGTTAAGCTCGAGCTACAAGATGAAGAACGCACAGCAATTCGGTTTAGCATTCATTCGTATCAGCAGCCACCAGAAGACCTCGACTAACTGAGGCAACTAGCTGATATGTAAGCTACATGTATCTGATTCATACAGATATGCTCGAGGAGCGTCACCCCTACTGTAAATAGGATTGGGAGACAGTTGCTCGAGCATCTTCTTAATAATGCTGTGAGCCAAGTAGTAGCTCCATCATCTCTACACCAAACACGCGCAAAATCTGAGTATATCCATGTCATATTTAGTCAGTGACGTACTTTCATGTTGAGCTTAAAGCACATTGCAGGATATACCTAGTGAACTTGCGCTGTGTTGCCACCATCTTGCTGGTCAAAGTTAAATGACAAGGTTAAATAGCCATGAATATAGTCGTGCAAGTAAGCAACCTAGCACAACAACTTGTTGTGTCATTATGCCGATAATAAGAACTAGTAAGCACGTTGCTTTTAGCAACATCAGCTTCTAGCAACATCAAGAATATAAACTACGTACCTTAAAGGAGGGTTATACACATTATGGGATACTTCCCTATTTTTTTACTTACCTTTGCCATTACAGGCATCGTTCAGATGTGGTTGCGCAACACCTACAGCAAATATACAAATGTGCCCAACGCATCTGGCTTAACTGGCCAAGAAACTGCTCGAGCCATTTTAGATGCTAACGGTTTACACGACGTTGCTGTTGAACCTGTGGGCGGCATGTTGAGCGATCACTACGACCCACGTAAGCGCGTTGTACGCCTGTCTGAAGCTAACTATAGTCGTCCTAGCGTAGCGGGTATGGCCGTGGCTGCTCACGAAGTGGGTCATGCTATTCAACACGCCAAAGCCTACGGACCCTTAGAAATGCGTTCATCACTTGTGCCCGTTGCCAATATTGGCAACCGTTTTGGCATGGTCTTAATCATTGCAGGGTTGTTTTTAGGCGCGAGTGGTCTTGGCATGTTGGGGGTCATCTTGTTTGCGGGTGCAGTACTTTTTCAAGTAGTTACATTACCCGTTGAGTTTGATGCCAGCAAGCGTGCGCTCGAGCAAATGAACCGCATGGGGCTCGTCACCCAACAGGACAGTGCTGGTGCGCGCAGCGTGCTCAACGCCGCCGCCATGACCTATGTTGCGGCTGCTGCAACGTCCATCATGTGGCTTTTGTACTACATGAGTATGTTTAGGCGTAACTAATTACAACGCCGCATAAACCTGTACCATCACCTTCAACAACCCCAGCAAGACAGCTTGCTGCTGACGCCCTGCGCCGTGTTCATCGCGGCGCTTTTTCACAGGCTGTTTTGGGAAGCACGCTAGATGCACAACCTCTCTCCGGGCAAGATCGCAGCTTGGTGACGGACTTGCTCTATGGGACATTGCGGTATCAAATCTTGCTCGAGGCTTGCCTCGCACCCAAACTCAAACGCCCTAATAAATTACCAGCCTTGGTTTACAACGCCCTGCGCTTGGGAAGCTACGAGATTTTAATTCGCGAGACCCCTCGCTTTGCCGCCGTGAACGCTTGGGTAGATGTCGTCAAACGCCACGAGCCGCGCCTAGCTGGCTTAGTCAATGCTGTACTGCGGCGGGTTGATATGCCCAATGACTTACCTCCCGGCACACAATACGGCTTACCTGAATGGCTTTACACAACGTGGCAAACACAGTTTGGTGATGACCTCGCTAAGCGTATGGCAATAGGTATGAACCAACCTGAACCCCTTTGGGTGAGTGTTTATGACGATGGCGCACGCGAAAGTTTGGAAGCTGAAGGCTGTGAGGTGCGTTTTGGGCCCGTTGAACACAGCTTGGCGCTCCGCCCTAGCAAACCTTTACAGCACCTCAGCGCATTTCAGCAAGGCTGGCTTCAACCGCAAAACCCTAGCTCGAGGCTACCTGTCACCTTACTCAACCCATCCGCAGGTACGCGCGTGTTTGACCTTGCCGGTGGCAACGGCATCAAAGCAGCCCAACTTGCAGCGATGGGCGCTCAGGTCATCAGTGTGGACACTCAAGCAGCTAAGCTAACACGGGCTGAGCGCAATCTTGCACGACTTGGCTTCACCGCTAGGCACATCACCCATGACTTGCGTATGCCATTGGACGAAACGCCCACGCCTTATGTTTTGCTAGATGCCCCCTGTAGCGGCACAGGCACACTGCGCGGCAATCCTGAACTGCGCCAGCGCGTCGCCCCAAACACCATCAGCGAACTTGCTGACTTACAAAAGCAACTTTTGAGTACAGCCGCAACACTTTGCGCATCTGGTGGAACCTTTGTCTATGCAGTTTGCTCTTTGCAACACGCTGAAGCCGAAAACAACGCAAGCTGGTTTTTAGAAACGCAGCCTGAC
>JBCCOX010000713.1:0-2538 GCA_039025155.1 Deinococcota bacterium
GGAAAGATATGCCGATGGCTGAGTATCACAAAGGGGTAGATAAAGTGCTCGAGTGGCAGCCCACTCACACCTGCGAAATGGGGGCAGATGTCACCACCCAAGCACACAAAACAGGTTACGAAGGCATTCAAGTGGCGCTCGAGGCCACGGGTTCCGGCATCACCCGACTGGCTGGGCTTAACCCGCGCTATCCTATTTTTAATTGGGACGACCTTCCCGTGAAAGAAGGCCTCCACAACCGTCACATGGTCGGGCTTATGACCTTTCAAGCGTTTAGCGAGCGCACCTTTTTGTCGTTACACGGTAAGCGCGTGGTAGTCATCGGTTACGGACTTGTAGGACAGGGTGTGGCAGATGCCGCTAGAGCCTACGGCGGCGTGGTGAGTGTGGTTGAAACCAGTGCCGACAAACGCTTAGAAGCACGTTTTGCAGGCTGGCACACTGGCACGCTCGCAGACCTTGCACCCGAGGCAGATGTTGTGGTGACGGCTACCGGCGTACAAAACGTGGTGAACCGCGATATTCTAGCTAACCTCAAGCCGGGTTGTTTTTTAATCAACGTGGGTCACGTGGCAAATGAAATTGAGGTGGACGCCTTTGAACGCCGCGAGCAAGTCCTCCCGCATGTGGAAGTCTGTCACATTGCCGGCAACGAGGTGCGCTTATTTGCGGGTGGCTCAATGGCCAATCTCACCGCAGGTCAAGGCGATAGCATCAACGCATTTGATATTACCGCAGCGGTGATGGTTTGCGGGGTTGGGTTTATTGTTAGCAAAGGCGCAACTTGGGAGGCGGGGGTGTATCCGCTACCACGCGAGGTGTGGCTCGAGGCTGCTAGCACCGCCACAACGGCACATAACTGGCCTTAAATTTTGAAGATGACCTCAACATCTTACGAGTCTCCAAAACCCGACCTAGTTCAACAAGCTGAGGCATTTGCCCACGCCCAAGGCTTCCAAAATTCTTGTCTTCCAGAAGTAGGGCGCTGCTTGCGCACCTTGGCGGCCCAAGTGAACGGGGCAGTGCTCGAGCTAGGCAGCGGTTGCGGCGTCAGTAGTGCATGGCTCATCAGCGGACTCAAGGATAGTCAACGTTTTATTAGTATTGACCAGCACGCGCAGCGGCAAGCTTATCTACAACATCACTTTGCACAAGATCACGATGCTAACATCACCTTTATGACCGGAGACTGGCCCGAAGCACTTGCTTACGGGCCGTTCCAGTTGGTTTTTGTTGATGTTGCCAGCGCCAAAGACACACGTGAGGGTGCAGCTTATAGTCCTGCTGATGTCATTGCCGCCACAGCCATTGGCGGGCTTTTAGTCATTGACGACTTTGAACCGGGGCCGCTGTTTCAAGGAAAGCCAGACGCACGTTGGCATACTTGGATGCACCATCCGCAACTTGCAACTTGTGAAGTGTTAACGACTCCGACAACAGCGATGTTACTTGCGGCTCGAGCACGCTAATTAGGGGTGCTGCTTAAACCAGTCAATGATGGCCTCGAGCCTATGAATACGCCGGTCTGGCCGACCTGAGCGGGACAGTTCATGACCTTCGTCTGGATAACGAATGAACTTCGTGTCCACCCCCAGTTGGCGCAAGGCAATAAACCACTGCTCTGCTTGCTCAATGGGGCAGCGGTGGTCTTCTTCAGCGTGAATGACCAAGGTTGGTGTTTTAACGTTGGCAACATAGCACAACGGGCTTTGGTGCCAGAGTTTTTCGGTATCGTCCCAAGGATTACCCGCAACTTCTCGCGCTGCAAAATGATACCCAATGTCCGAAGAACCATAGAAACTTAACCAGTTACAAATACTGCGCTGGGTCACCGCAGAACGGAACATATCTGTCTGGGAAGTGAGCCAGTTAGTCATAAAGCCGCCATAACTGCCACCTGTTAGGTGAATTGGGGCGTCCGGGTTACTGTGGGCAGCTCTGGCAGCGTTGGCGATGGCGAGCACATCGTCGGCATCGCAAGTCCCATAGCCGCCAAGTCCGGCCGTTGCAAAGTCGTGGCCGTAGCTCGAGCCACCCCGTGGGTTCCCGTAGACAACCGTATAGCCCTGAGCTGCCATCAGTTGAAACTCAAGCATGAACCGGTAGCCATAGTTGGTATGCGGCCCGCCGTGGACTTGCACAACAAGCGCACCATCTTCACGGGCTTTTTTGGGGCTTAACACCCAGTAGGGAACATCTACCTCACTACCTTCTGCCCTAGTATGTTGCAGCTCGCTAGGCATCAGCGGTTTGTAGCGCTTCACAAAGGCATCGTTTAAGTGGCTAAGCTGTCGCTCGTTACCATTTGCCTCACGCAAGGCGAGTTCCGGCGGTTGGTTTGGGCGCTCTACAATCATCACCACCCGACCTGAGCTTTCGTCGGCGCTAAACGCGCTTACAGCACGGGTTTCGTCGGGTTCGTGCCAGTTGCTAATCGTGCCGTCGTCCATGTCTACAAGTGCTAAGCCGCTGTGTCCTGCCCGGTTGAGGTTAATCAGTAAGCCGCCTGCAACGTGGGCAGGTGTGTTTGCATAATGA
>JBCCOX010000714.1:0-2528 GCA_039025155.1 Deinococcota bacterium
AGCACTTATGCAAACCGCCCAAGCGCTCGAGGATGTCATGGTGTCCGAAAAAGGCATCTACCCCAACCTCGACTTCCCAACCGGGCCGGCCTACTACATGCTCGGGTTCGATATTCCCATGTTCACACCTATTTTTGTGATGGCGCGTATTTCTGGCTGGGCCGCGCACATTATCGAGCAAGCAGCTAATAATCGGATTATTCGCCCCTTGAGTGAGTATGTAGGCGAGGGTGAGCGGGCGGTGACGCCACTAGCCAGTCGCGGCTAACCTTACCTTGACCGGCCATGACTCATGCCTTTAGTTCCTGAGCTTTACGTTGCTGATATCGCTAAAAGCTTATCGTTCTATGTTGATTTATTGGGCTTTCACATCGAGTATCAACGACCTGAAGAGGGTTTTGCCAAAATTGCGCTCGAGGATGCTGCTTTGATGTTGGAAACGTTTCACTCACGGCAACCTGCTTCACGCGACGAGTTTAAGCAAGGGCGGTGGCGTACAGCAGCGTTTGAGTATCCTCTAGGTCGAGGTATCAACTTTGAAATTACAGTAGTGGATATTGAACCAGCTTATCTGAGACTCAAGCAGGCTAGCTATCCTCTGAAGCTAGATGTTTACAACAAGCAATATCGCGTTAACGATCATATGATTGCCGTCAGGCAGTTTTTGGTGATGGATCCTGATGGCTATTTGATTCGCTTGGCACAAGAGACTAGCGTCCACACGCTTTTGTAATTGCAAGAAGCCCTCGAGTATCTCTTAACTCGAGGGCTTCTTTTAGCATGTTGAGTTCAGGATGTCACAATCATCTTCAATAAGCACTGTGACATTGTTGTCTACAACATTGCATCACATGGTTACAGTTAGTGTCGATCAGATAATACCTGCTAGCTAGCCTTTCAGCCCCGAACTCGCCAGCCCCTCAATAAAATAGCGCTGCGCAATCACAAACACAATCATGGGCGGCAAAATGGCAATGGCAGCGCCCGTAAGTACAATGTTTGGGCGATCTGCTGCGATGTTACTGAGCTTAATTAGCGATAGCGTGAGGACATGGTTGGTTTCGTTGGCTTCGTTGATAATCAAGAGCGGCCACAAGAAACTGTTCCATGCGTACAAAAACGAAAAGATGGCGAGTGTGGCAATCGCTGGGCGGCTTAGCGGCACAAAAATCTGCCATAAAATCCGCATGCGGCTGGCACCATCTAACATGGCGGCTTCTTCTAGGTCTTTGGGAATGGTCATAAAAAACTGACGCATCAAAAACGTGCCGTAGGCCGTAAAAATCCACGGCAATATAAGCGACACCAGTTGGTTTTGCCAGTCCAAAATCACCATGAGGCGGTACATAGGGATAATGAGCACCACAAAGGGAATCATAATGCTGCCTAAGTACAGCAAAAAGAGTGTGTCACGACCACGAAAGCGCACCCGACTAAACGCATAGCCGCCAAAAATAGAGGTGACGAGTTGCCCGGTGACAACACACACAGTGACTAAGATGGTGTTCACTAACGCGCGGTCAAGTTGTAAGCCAAAAAAAGCTTCATAATTACGCCACTGGAACTCCACCCGCTCGTCTTGGGTGGCGGTGCGGGTAACTGCAAAGACCTCGGTACTGGCATCATCTGGTGTAACAAAGCGGTTTTGTGAGCCTCGGTAAGCAAGTAGTAATCTTTGAGTTTCTCCCTCTACCGATACCTCGTAGACATCAAAACTATCTTCGTTGCCAGCAGCATCTGTTAAGGTGACCGTTTCCCCTGTCTCAACAGCCTCGTCTAGCGGAATTTCTAGGTTGATGACACTTTCGCGGGGGCTAGCTATGTTGAGATTATCTTCGCTGGTAAAAAAGCCAAACCGCACGCGCTCGCCGGTGTCAACAAAGCGTTCGGTGTTACCGTCAACCTCAAACAAAAACACAGGTGCGTCTTCGCCTTCATAAGAAACCGTGTTTTGGCTTAGAGGTAGGAGCCTCGGCGGAAAGCGAAATACATCCGTGGAATCTTTGAGCGAGGTTGTCATCATGTATAAAAACGGAAAAATCATCAAAAAGCCAAAGCCCAGTAAGAGAGCGTAGGCAACCAGTCTGAATAACCATTGACCAACGCTCACGCCTAGAACCTCGCGCTTGAATAGGCCTGTTGCTGTTGACTGTGTTGATGTCGTCATTACTGCCTCCTAACCGTAGGCTTGAGAGCTGTTCACGCGGAACTGAATAAACGTAAACACAAAGATAATGGCAAACAGCACCCACGCAATGGACGACGCATAGCCAAACCTAAACTGGTTAAATCCTTGGGTATAGAGGTAATACACTAACGTAGTGGCGTCTTCTGGAATGGGTCTCGAGGGAAATAGTGCATAGGGCTCGTTAAACACCTGCAAACCCGTCACCATGGTGGTAATGAGCACAAAAAAGGTGGTGGGCGCGAGCATTGGCAAGGTCACATTCAAAAAACGCTGCCACGGATTAGCGCCATCTATTTTTGCAGCTTCGTAAAGCATGTTGGGCACACCTTGCAAGCCTGCC
>JBCCOX010000715.1:0-2522 GCA_039025155.1 Deinococcota bacterium
CAACCTTGATTGCCTTGAAGCTCTACTTACTGACCAATGTGCTTTTCTTCAACAACACCCGCAGCTCATCAAATCAGCAACTCAGTTTCATTGGTGGCCTGATGTTTAGTACTTTATGAGGGGTTTTCTCGGAGTTGGTATAAGTTAGTGCTGCCTGCAACACCACTGATGGTGAACGCGGTAACGTTAAGCTTTTGCCAGACAGCTAAGTCGTCTCGTACAATTACTGCAATCTTGGTGTCAAACGTCATCCACCTAGTCTGAACGAGTCATCTGTATTTTTCTTGGAAGATAGTGACTTCTAGCGTAGCGCCCAGGGCTCAGGTTCATAATTCGTTTAAAGTGAAGGTGAAGGTGACTCTGATCGCTAAAGCCCACGTCAAGTGCCACCTGTGCTGGGGGAACGCCTGCACGAAGTAGACGTTTGGCTACTTCTATGCGCTTCTGGATAAGGTAACTGTACGGAGGCAACCCCATTTCACGTTTAAAGCTGCGGATTAAATAAGCCCGACTTAACCCCACTAACTCGGCAAGTGTATCTAGTGAAACATTCTCCATGAAATGCTCATTCAAATAATCACGAGTTGTTTTAATGGCTTTGGGCTCGCGGCCTTGAAGTTGTTGACCAACCCGTAGCGATGTGTGTTGTACAAGAAGGTACCCAAAACCTTCTACGAGTGCGCTCTGGCGTTCTAGAAGGTCATTGGAATGCTCGAGTAAGTGATGTAACGCTCGCAAGCGTCTAACTGTTTGAGGTGCTGTGAAAGATGTTGTCTTAAAATAAGGTGTGCCGCGTAAACCTATATCTTTGGCAATATCCAAAAGTGCTGACTCGCTCGGATAAAAGGTACGATGGCTTATTAAAACATCTTGATGTGCATAGCCACTGTGTACCTCAGCCGGGTTAAAGGTGTAAATGCTGTTGGTAGGAATATAGTTGGTTTCACCACGACTGTAATTGATAACGACACCTGTATCGACAATGCCAATGGTGAACGTGCTATGCATATGTTTAGGATAGGCAGGGTCGAGCTCATTGGAACGAAGGGCTTCCATGCCGTTAAGTTCACGGTTAAACCAAAAGTGAGTGTGTCCTGTTTTTGTCATACAATTTGATTGTGAGCTGAGTAGATTAATTATTAGGTTTGCACACTTGCAACATCTCTAAGCGCGTTCTCAGCAAAGTTTGTGTGGTTGAGCCGTTAGCATGCTGTATTTTTCGTTGCTAGTGATATCCCATCGGAACAGGCAGATGCCTTTAGGTTGATATTCACGCAAAAACGTGCGTTCATCACTACTAAGTTCAGCCGCTTGAATGTCAATCATCACGTGTTGAAACGCTTGCATGAAGTGCCTTTCTAGGTGAGGGAGCTGACTAACCTAATCAAGATGTAACAGAGGTTGCAGTTGTAGTGTACGATATCACGATGTATGCAAACGTATGCCTACTAAATCTCTTGGTAATGTGTGCTGCAAATCAAAATTAGTAAATAGGATGTTGAAATGAGTGACTTAAAAGGAAAAACCTTTAAAAACCCTGTAAATCGTGATGAAGTTACATTTATAGAAATGGCAAGTGAAAACAATAGTGGGAAAACTATACTTGACGCTGTATTGTTTCCTGGTGGCGGCACACCTTTGCATTACCATAAAACCTTTGATGAGACGTTTGAGGTTTTGCAAGGTGAGTTGATGGTGCAAGCTGGGAAGCAAAAAATCAAGCTAACTGCTGGCGAAAAAATAACCGCGAAAAAGGGCGTGCACCATAGATTTTATTCTGAATCGGATCAACCGACTACGTTTCGGACAACTGTTACACCGGGGCATGAGGGATTTGAGAAGTTCCTACCAATATTGTATGGGTTAGCACGTGACGGCTTAGTTGATAAAGGCAGCAATCCAAAAAATTTCCGCCATACCGCAATCATCATGACGATGTCAGATACGCGCTTGATAGGACCGCTCTCAATTTTGGGATGGATTTTTGGATTTGTAGCCAATACAGAAAAGTCTAAGCAAGTTCGAGAAGCGCTGATTGAAAAGTATTGCCAATAACTGTACACAATCGTAACTGTACACAATCGGATGAACATTTCCATCTAAAGGTGCTTGTACGGTAGCAATCAGCTGATTGCTGTGTTGGGTTGCTGCTTTGAGGGACGTGTAAACCTCACCTCAACGTGTTATGTTTGTATTCTAAAACACAAAGGAGGAAGGTTATGCGTATACGAAGGATGTCTGTTGTTGGGGTGTTGCTATTAGTAACAACACTCGCGTTGGCAGAAGATGGTCACATGTCTGAGGTGGTCAATCCCAAAAGTGAGAGCGAGCTGCCAAGTCCGCTTGAATTAAACCCTGCTCGAGGACAAGATATCGGTAGCGTTTTTGAAGCGTTTCTTAGCCCGCATCAACAAGGTGGCGAAGAAGAAGACACACCCCGACTTATTCCGGCTGTGTTTCGTTCAACTGCTCCGTCTGTGCCTCGCAACGAACGTTCCTCACGTGGGCATGGAGTGCTGTCG
>JBCCOX010000716.1:0-2512 GCA_039025155.1 Deinococcota bacterium
CATCAACCAACTTCATAACGCTTCCAATTTCTAGTGTTAAGCTCTCTTGAGCCTCGTTAGTCTCGTTTTTCACACCTTCAAGATTAGCTGAGGCTCATCCTCTATTCATTAGCCTGCATTCTTATGTGCTCACCCCTCAGATAAGTGAGCACATACTTCCTCGAGCCTCGAGCTACCCCTACAGTTAAAGCTAGGCTCAAAAGCCTGTGTGCGCAATACTGATAAGCTACTTAGGTGGATGCCTTCTGGACTGCCGTTAACGCCGTTGTGCCGACCTTTGTGCTCATTGTTGTAGGGGCTGTAGCTGACCGCGCCTTTCCCAACCTCAATATTGAAACCCTCACCCGTTTAAGCGTGCAGGTGCTTATTCCGGCGCTTATTTTTAACGCGCTCATGAACACCTCGGTAAGTCTGGCAGAAGCGTCTTTACTTACGCTCGGCTACATCATTTATTTGAGTGCGCTAGGTGTGCTTAGTTTGTTACTCGGGCGTGGTCTTAACGGGAATCAGCGGCGCGGCATGGTGGTCTCGAGCCTGTTTGGTAACACTGGCAACATGGGTCTGCCAGTCACCCTTTTTGCATACGGTCAAGCTGGCTTTGAACGCGCGGTTATCTTGCTTGTCATTTCACTCATGCTCATGTTTGTACTTGGTCCGGCACTTCTCGCAGGTGATGCTGGTAACAGCAAAGCTAGTGACATTCTCCAGCGGCTTAAAGCGGCTCTTTTACTGCCACCCATTTGGGCAACAGCAGCCGGATTAACTTTTAATGGACTTGATTGGACCTTACCCGTTGGTTTGGCTCGAGGCGTTGAACTCTTGGCAGATGGCACCATCGCCGTGATGCTTTTATCGCTAGGCATGCAAACGCGCCGTTCGTGGCGTTGGGGTGCAGATGCTACAGCGCAGCGGGCGGGTGCGTTGCGGCTGGCCATTGGCCCAGTGATTGCCTACGCGGCAAGTTTGCTACTCGGCTTGAGCATGCTTGACCGCAACGTGTTGGTGTTAAGCGCAGCAATGCCAACGGCTGTGACGATGTTTGTGGTTGCTGTAGAAGTAGGCGGCGACCGCGAAGGTGTTGCGAGGGCCGTTGTTGTCACCACAGTTGGCTCTATTTTGGCCATTTCTGCGGTGATTATGCTGCTACCCAGCTAAACTATTAAGGTTTGCGTTTTGGCCACTGGTTGGCACGAATGTTTTGCTGGGCAAGTTCGGCTGTTTCAGCAATGCGTTTGGCACGAGTGGCGGGGCGTTTCGCGTTACTAATCCACTCGAGAATCCCCCGTTTTGCTGAGCGCGGAAAGGCCTTAAAGTTTGCTGCCGCTTGGTCATATTCTGCAAACGCAGCAGCAAGGTCATCAGGAATCTCAAGGTTTTCAACGGCATCCAGTGCGCTCCACGAGCCATCTTGTTTGGCGGCGTCTAACTTAGCTAAGCCTGCGGGCATCATCAGCCCAGCGTCTAACATCTTGGCAATGCGTTGCTTGTTGAGCCGCGACCAGCCTGAGCCAGCTTTGCGCGCTGCAAAGTAGAGCATGCTGCGGCGCTCATCTAGCTTGCGGGGGACGCTATCTATCCAGCCAAAGCAGAGAGCCTCTTCTACCGCACTGTCGTAATCAACATAGGCTAAGCCCGTGGCTTTTTTGTAGCTGATGAGCCAGACGCCATTATCCTGTGTATGGTGGGACTCGAGCCACGCCCGCCACTCTGTGCGCGTTTTAGGGTGTACCGAGTTTTCAGGAGGAGGTGTATCTGCCACTTTTTTCCCTCACATAAGCTAGAGTTTAACTATGCTTCTCTACTTTGCTGCCCCTTTATTTTCACATGCTGAGCAACAGTTTAACCAAACCCTAGCCACTAACTTAGAAGCGTTAGGGTTTACAGTATTCCTACCTCAGCGTGATGGCGCAGAAAGCCACAAAGCACCTTATGACACTATGAGCAAAGACGAACGTAGACAAGCTATATTCCACTTGGACAAAGCGAAAATTTTTGAGGCAGATGTGTTTCTTTTTGTTTTGGATGGCCGTGTCCCCGATGAAGGTGCTTGTGTAGAACTCGGTATCGCTTATTGCCAGCGCGAATTACAAAAAGCCAACAAGCTACTTATAGGGCTTCAGACAGACAAAAGAGCTGCGTTTTTAGGGTCCAAACTCAATCCTATGCTGCGCGTTCCGCTTGATTTTATCGTTGAACGTGAGGATAGCTTGTTGAACACCCTGCGCTACTTTTTGCAATATCAAAAACTACCTGCTGAACACTTAACTTGATGCGTACATCATATCTTGTGACGGTAATGCTTTCTAAATACAAGAAAGTTGCTACCCAAGTTAACGAGTAGCAACCTCAATACATCAGTGAAGTGGCATCTTCTAAGTACACGACAAAACACCGAAAGCCGTATCTAGGAGTGAGGGGTCAAGATCACGGTTGGTAAGGGCACGCTGGATAAAATCAAGACCCAAGCGGAAGAGAGACCTTTCTTTACGACCATGGGACTTAAGGCGAATAG
>JBCCOX010000717.1:0-2498 GCA_039025155.1 Deinococcota bacterium
TCAATGTGCGCGTTGAGAGACGTACCCACGTCGTGGACAATATCCACTTGCCGAAGTTTAAAGCAGCCCGTAAACCCGTCCACCTCAACTTCACTCACCGCAGCGCCATAAGCGTAATAGTGAAAAGGTTTGCCTTTGCCTTTGAGCTTGTTGAAGTAGATATTGGGCGTGCGGTAGTAGCCTGTGGCAGAGAGGGAAATTTGCTCGAGGTAGGCACGTTTAATCACATCATCAAAACTAACTTGTGCTTGAGGATTGTCTTTGATGCTGAAGGTATCGTTTACGCAGTTGATAGTTTCTGGAGATGCCTCGAGCATGTTGGCAGCAACCGCTAACAACCGCTCTTTAATGGTTTCACAGGCTTGCAAGACCGCTTGTCCGTTGAGGTCAGAGCCACTACTTGCTGCGGTCGCTGAGGTATTGGGGACTTTGTCGGTGCTGGTGGGCATGACCCGAAAACGGTTTGCGTCCACGCCGAGGGCGCGGCGGGCTACCTCGAGCATCTTAGTATGCAAGCCCTGCCCCATCTCCGTACCACCGTGATTGACCTGAATGCTGCCGTCGGTGTAGATGAGTACTAACGCGCCTGCTTGGTTTAAGGGCGTGTTGGTAAACGAAATCCCAAACTTAACCGGTGTAATCGCAAGGCCACGTTTTGTGTAAGGTTGACGTGCATTAAACGCCTCAATTTCCTGCTGACGCGCTTTGTAATTGGCATTTTCTTTAAGTTCTTGCCAAACTCTCGGCAGACGGGTTTCAGTGATGGTTTGCCCGTAATGGGTGAGGTCGCCATCACTGTAAAAATTGCGCGCGCGCACGTCATCCGCAGGTTTACCCAAGTGTTGCGCTACCCGGCTAATGATGTCTTCAATAACAATCATTCCTTGCGGGCCGCCAAAGCCACGGAACGCGGTGTTGGAGGCTTTGTTCGTATGACACACACGCCCTTCAACGTGCATGTTGGGGATGGCATAGGCGTTGTCGCTGTGGAACATGGCGCGTTGCAAAACTGGTAAAGATAAGTCGCTACTCCAGCCGCCATCGGAGTAAAGCTTAAGGTCAAGCGCATGTACCTTACCCGTGCTGTCAAAGCCAACTTGATAACGTCCTAAAAAGCCGTGCCGTTTGCCCGTCATATGCATATCCCAATGACGTTTAAGGCGCACCCGCACAGGTCGTTTTGTTTTGAGAGAGGCAAGTGCAGCCACCGCCGCCGCCGGATTAGCTTGGGTTTCTTTGCCACCAAAACCGCCACCCATCCGCAGACAAGTGACAACGACGCGGCTAAACGGGATGCCCAAAACATCTGCCACCACGGTTTGGGTTTCAGTAGGGTGTTGGGTGGAACTGTAAACTTGATAGTTGCCTTCAGTGTCGGGAATAACCCACGCGGCTTGGGTTTCCAGATAAAAGTGATCCTGCCCGTTCATGCGCACATCACCGATGAGGACGGTGTCGCTGGCGGCAAGGCCGGTGCTAACATTCCCCTGAGACATAATCATGGGGTCGCCGTGAAATTTACCCTCGGCAATTGCCTCATCCATTGTCAAGCGAGCAGGTAATGGCTCATAGTCCACCTTCACCAACTTGGCGGCTTCAGTTGCCATAGCTTCAGTTTCAGCAACCACCCAGACGACCGGCTGACCGACAAAAACCACCTCATCAACTGGAAACAGCACTTCGTCCCTTGCATGGGGGTTGGTGTCGTTGATGCCGGGAACATCACTTGCTTGTAAGATGGTCACCACACCGGGATGCCCAAGGGCATCAACTAAATTGATGGCCAGGATACGCGCGCGCGCATGCGGTGACATCACAGGTGCAGCGCTGAGCATACCAGCAGGCACGCGCTGGTCATCGGTATACACAGCTTGACCGCTTACATGCGCAGCGGCGCTTTCGTGTTTGCGGGTATTGGCAGATGGCACATCAACTTGTGTGCTTATATTTTGTTGAACGCCTTGGTGTTGAACGTCTTGGTGTGATGGGTGGGCAGCGTCACGGCGGGTTACATCACTGCGAGTTACATCACTGGAGATCATGTCAGGTTGAACATCTTTGGCGGCCATTAGACAAGTACCTCCCCTGCGACTTCGTACTGCATCTCGACAAAAAACTTCTCAAACAAGTTGGCAACCAATTTGCGCCGATACTCGGCTGAGCCACGTACATCGCTGAGCGGTGTAAACGCTTGCTCGAGCCGTCCTTTAGCCTGTTGGATAGTTGCCAACGTCCACGGTTGACCCGTGAGCCAAGTCTCAACGTCTGTTGCCCTAGCTGGTGTGGCTGCGACCCCGCCATAGGCAAGGCGCGCGTGCGTGATGATGTTAGCCTCATCTATATCAATACAAAACGCAGCCGCCACAATGCTGATGTCGTCAGTGCCGCGTTTACCCACTTTGTAAGATTGGCTTAAACGGGTACTTGCATTAGCTGTTTTTTTCTTAGGTATCTTTTGCCTAGGTATACGCACTTGGTTGATGATGTCACCGGGTTCA
>JBCCOX010000718.1:0-2476 GCA_039025155.1 Deinococcota bacterium
GCTCAGCGCTACTCTCTGTGATGATCTCCTGATACTTCAACATCCTTGTATTATGACATTATTCGGGTGAACTGGTATTGCCCCACCACACTAAAAATGTCGCAAATTTACATCCGTTTTTACTGCTTGAAAAGCATTTGATGTTGAATGTTTGCGACAAAATTTCTATGGTGATGCAGTATAATTGGCTAACCTGCCATTTGATGACTCACCTAACCACAAGCTAACCGTTCTAGATATCAATATCCCAATCTCCTATACCTCGACAAACGTGATATAAGTAGGGTCGCTCATACTACGTTTCTACGTTTTTATCCTACGTTCTTTGAATCCTCATGAACTCACTGACAGCACCTTATCTTTCAACACTCGCCATCACCATGCCACTGCTACGCCAGGTGGAAGCGCTGTCGTATTATCGCGGCCAGCAAGACCTCTACCGCAGCCAAGCACCTGAACTGCTCAAACAACTGCAAACCCTGGCAACCATTGAGTCCACCGAGTCCAGCACGCGGCTTGAAGGCGTTAGTGCGCCCCGGCAACGCATTGAGCAGCTCATCCTCAAAGATCCCACCCCACACAGCCGCTCAGAAAGTGAAATTGCAGGCTACCGTGACGCCCTGCGGATGATTCACGAAAACGCCCAACACATGCCTTTTAGCGAAAATATCATCAAGCAACTTCATCAAATGCTCTACGCATATTTGCCCCAGACAGGGGGACACTACAAGAGCACGCAAAACGACATCGTTGAAAAAGACACGACAGGCACCGTCATCAAAGTGCGTTTTCGACCGCTCAGCCCCGTCCAAACACCCGGCGCGATGATGGACCTCGTGGAGCGTTACCGCACCCTCGATGCTGATGGGGAACTTGCGCCGTTGTTGCTGGTAGCCCTTACTATCTTGGACTTTTTGTGCATTCATCCGTTTAACGATGGCAACGGCAGAACGGCACGCTTGCTCACGTTGTTGTTGCTTTACCAGCAGGGGTATGAGGTGGGGCGTTACATTAGCTTGGAACGGGTCATTGAAGAAAGCCGCGAAGGTTATTACGACACCTTAGAAATAAGCTCACAGGGCTGGCACGACGGCAGTCACAACGTAACACCTTGGTTGGATTATTTTTTAGGGATGCTCACCAAAGCTTACAAAGAATATGAAGCACGCGTCACAACGATTCGCGGGTCGCACGGCACCAAAAGCGACATGGTGCGCTTTGCGGTTGCGCGGCGCTTACAGCCCTTCAAAATTAGTGACATTGAACGTGAATTGCCCGAGGTAAGTCGGGAACAGATTCGCGTGGTGCTCAACCAACTTCGTACGGAAGGTGTGTTGCGCTTGGAAGGCTCCGGGCGTGGCTCGAGCTATGTACCGCTCAACCCTACATCACTAAGTTGATAGGTTTGACCTAGCTCAACAGTTAGCAGGGACATGGCTACATAGTTACATGTAAGCATGGTTACCAGTCGACATGACTACATCACGACGAGTTTACCCGTTAACAGGTTAATCTACTTCCACGTAGTCACGAATCAAGCGCTCGAGCACGCTGGTGATGTCCTCATCATCTTCTTCTAGGGTAACTTTAGCTTTAAAACGTTTGTGTAAGTCTTTGGGAATCTGGGCAGACACTTGGCTGTAGTCGGGATTGCCGCGCCTAGCTGGCGTGCGAGTTGTTGGGGCAGCGGGCAGGGTAGGGGAGACCTTGGGTTCTGACGTGGGGTCTGGTGTAGCTGCTGGGGTTGCGTCGTCACCAGGGTCACTGTACTTGCTACGTCGCGGCGTCTTTTTGACGGGTTTAGTGCCGCGCTTGGTGGGATCAAAGGCCATCAAAGACCTCCCGAGCAAAGCGTTCAAACTCGAGCCAGGCGCGCATACCGCCTGAGTGTCCAGAGTCGTCAACCGCAGTTCCCTCGAGGCGCGCGTATTCATAGGCTTTTCGCTTCCTCAAAATTGTGTCAGCGGTCGTGAGCCCAGCATCCCGCAACGCTTTTTGCACGTTGGCACCATCGGACAAGTTGGCAGGTGGTGCTGCGTTGACCACCGCCACAACCGCTGTTTTACGTCCTTCAAGCGCAGGTAGCGTCATCAGTGCTGCATCAAGGGCATCTATGTTGGTGGTAACAGGAATTACTGCCATGTCCAGCGTATCACCCAAGGCGTTAAGGTCTTCAACCTCGGGGTGTGCTTCTGTATCAAAAACGATCGTGTCAGCTTCCCAAGGATCGGTGGGATAGGTAACAGGGAAGGGAAACCCTTCACCACTAGCTTGCCAACGGTGACAACTTTCAATAGGGTCGCCATCAACCAACTGCACGTTCCTATCATGCCGGTGAAAATAAAACGCCGTGTGGACACTGAGCGCAGTTTTACCCACGCCACCTTTAAGACTTACAAAACCAACCCGCATGATTCAAGCATAACAAGCATGGAGGCATGGAGACGTGAAAACTTGACGACATGACTACATGTAA
>JBCCOX010000719.1:0-2447 GCA_039025155.1 Deinococcota bacterium
ATAGTTTAAGTACTGCCGCCAGACGGGTTTGTCGAGGCCGTATTTGCGGAGGATGTTTTCTTTGGCAGCCGGCGGCAAACGTCCTTCAGTTTCATCAAAAGGGCCACCTGGAACCGCATGCATCATGCTAAACACCACCATAGAAACAACAAAAAGTACCATGATGAGCGACAAGATGCGCCCGAGGATGTAGCGGGTCATGAGAGGGTGCTCGAGTTACTCGAGCCCAGCCATTTTTCAATTAAAATATTCATCTTATCCATAAAATCATATCCACATTTGCATCATCTTGAAACATCGTATTCGAACATCGTCTTCAAAAATCCCAACACTCAATGACAACACGTGAGTAACACAACAGTGAGTACCACAACAACATACAAGATTTTACAACATCTCTGATAAATATACAGGAGGCGCGCTCAATTGAGGACGCCATCCTGTTATATGCAATTTAACAGTACTAGGTGCTAATCCAATCGCCAAAGATTGGATGGACCAGTCCTATTCAGTCTCAGCGATGTACATATCGCTGTAAACCCAGCTATTACCCCAGTGAACGCCGTTAATACCGGTGGCGTCGGGTAAGCGGAAGTCACCTTGAACACCCGGCTTAAACAAGTCACCTTGCCAACGGTGGGCAATAAACGCGCCACCAACATCACTTACCAAAATTTCTTCAGCTTGGGCAAAGAGGTCATTGCGCAACGCGGTATCACCAATGGTTGTGCTTGCTTGCGAGACGAGGTCGTCATAGGCTTCGTTGAGCCAAGCATGACGCCCGGTGGACACCCAAATACCTAGCAAGTTGGCTTGATCCAAAAAGTCCATGCCGTAGGACACTGCACCTAACATAAGCTCGGTTGGCTCCGCGTTGAGCGCGTCCATATAAACCTTGCTGTCTTTGTTAGAGACCGCAATGTCAATGTCTAGACACTGCGAGATTGAGGCGGCCACCGCTTGATACACTGCTGCCATCGCGGGCGCTTCGCCACGTAGCCACATTTCTTGAGCGGGGAACCCTTCGCCACCGGGGTAGCCGGCATCTGCCAGATGAGCTTGGGCCTGCTCGCAGTCGTAAGCTTGGTAGCTAGTGAGGTTGCCTTCAACGTCTGCACCGGGGAAACCGGGCATGAGCATGGAGTGGGCAGGCATGGCTTTAATCTCGGTAAAGACACCGGCCACAATGGCTTCTCGGTTAATGGCTTTAGCAAACGCCGTACGCACATCTAGGTTGTCAAAGGGTGCTTGGGTGGTGTCAAACAGCAAATAATCTGTGCGGAAATCACCGTAGTGACGCAAGTAGTTGTCACTTAAAATAGTGTCACGCTCAATGAGCGCAAAATCTGCGGGTGTGAGCATCTGATACGACACAACGTCAAGTTCATCGTTTTGGAAGGATGCAAAAAAGGTTGCTGGTGACATGAAGATGGCTTCAATTCGCTGCAATCTAGGGGGGCGGTAGCCGCTATACATGGGGTTGGCTTCCAGCACAATGCGGTTGCCAGGGTCAAACTCAGCGAGAATATAAGGCCCAGACGATACCGACGTTTCAGGATCGTTGTTGTAGAAGGGTCCGTGTTCCTCGAGCGCTTGCTTTTGCATTACAAACGAAAAGTTCATGACGTTGGGCAGCGGTGGGAAAGCTTCAACGGTCGTTACCGTAAGCGTTAAATCATCCACGGCGCGCACCCCAAGTTCTTCGGGTGGCAGGGTACCGTCGACAACCTCGCTCCAGTTTTCAATGCCACCGGGGCCTAAGAATGAGTAAAACCAGGCAAAGTCCCAACCGTTTTCAGGGTCAGCACTAAAGCGGAAGGTTGCTTCATAATCGTAGGCGGTCAGCGGCGTGCCGTCACTCCACATGAGGCCCTCACGCAAGTTGAACGTCCAGGTGCGGCCGTCTTCGGATACGCTCCAACTTTCAGCACTTCCTGGAATCACGTCAAAGTCACTGTTTAAATCCACCAAGGTATCTTGAAATTGATTGCTGATGATATCGCCAGAGCTTACGCAATGACGTTGATAAACGCTCACGGCAAAGTCAAAGGTGACGCCTGTAGCCGTGTTATCACAGCCTACACGCAACACTTGCTGGTCGTAAGGTGCAGCATCTGCAGGAAGTTCAGTACCATAGATGGTGGTGTTTTGGGCTAGCCCTAAAGACCCTAGCGTCAACACGAGTGCAAAGCTTAAAAGGTTTAAGTTTAGGTGGTTTAACCTCATAGTGTCCTTTCATAAGTTAGGTATGGCATCATCAGATCACCAAAGTTAGATGGTCGAGTTTGAGGTGTATCCGGCTCAATATTAGGCTACTTCGCTATCACCTCCTTGAATGAATATGTCAGATACGTGTATGTCAGATACGTGTATGTCAGATACGTGTATGTTAGATACATGGGTTGAGAGTGCTGCTTGCTTCAGGTGACCTTGAGCTGTTAAGTCAG
>JBCCOX010000720.1:0-2424 GCA_039025155.1 Deinococcota bacterium
ATCTACGTCTGGAGTTTCTACGATCATTGAGTTGCCTACCTTATCTGTCCGAGCTTCATGCGCTTACTAAGCGCTTTCTACAGGTGATGCTGGCTCGAGCACAAAACTGAAAAGCTTACTAAAGGGCTTGTCTGCAAGCAGTGCTAGACCGTCTTCTAGCGGCGTTGCCATTACCAGATCAACAGCGTCCTGCACGCTTCTGTAGGTTTGTAAATATTGATATGTGGTGCCAAGCGACATAAGCCGCCTAAACGGGGTCTCACCACCCAGGGTTGCTGAGGTTGCCAATTTGCGCTGAGCCCGCTGCCACTCGTCTTTTGTAACACCATCTGTTTCAGCCTCGAGCAAAACCTCTTTGTAGCGCGCCAAGACCTCTTGGGTGCGTTCGGGTGCTGTTGAGATATAACCTATAAACGAACCAACGCCATCCGCAGCATCGTGAGATAACTCTGCTTGGTCTGCTAATCCTTGGTCAATCAGCGCCCAGTACAACCTACCCGTGCTTCCGCCCACACACGCTGCTAGCAAAGATGCAGCATAGCGGCGCGGGTCTTGCATGCCAAGTCCGGGCGCAAAAACAGCTATGTGGCTGCGGTTGAGTTTGTCATCGGTCAGGCTGAAAGCATCTGCAGCAGGCTGAAACGCAGGATGACTGCGCGGGCTATCGTAAGCTTGCCACGCTTGTGTAAGCTCAGCAATTTGCCCAGTTACAGTGTTCCAGTCGTAATTACCCGCAAGGGTTAAGACGAGGTTGTTAGCTGCGTAGCGCGCCTCAAAATAATCCAACATTTGCTGACGGGAAAGCGCTTGAATGCTTTCGGTACTACCTAACACCGAATTGCCTAGTGGATGCCCAGCAAAATATTTTGGATTTGCTTCTTCAAAAATCCGAAAGCCCGGGCGGTCTTTGTACATAGCAATTTCTTCTAAAATGACGTTCTTTTCAAGGTCAAAATCTTCTTGCCGCAAGGCCGGGCGCATCATGTCGCTTAGCAGCTCGAGCAAGGGTGGTGCTTGCTCCGGTAACACCGCACCGTAGTAAACCGTGCGTTCGTCACTGGTAAAGGCATTGTAGTTTGCGCCTAGTTCATCAAATTCTCGGTTGATGTCTTCGGCGCTGCGTTTGTCGGTACCTTTGAACATCATGTGTTCTAAAAAATGGGAGACGCCCGCAATATCTGCCTGTTCGTCTCTCGAGCCCGTCGTCACAAAATAGCCAGCCGCAAACGACTGCGCATCTGGGTTGTGTTCACCAATGACCGTGAGGCCGTTGTCAAGAACTGTTTTGTCAAATCGTAATGCCATGTAAGTTTCCCTACTTTGACTAACGTCAAATCTGTATCAACTATCAGGTTATAAACTACAAGGTTATCAACTACAGGGTGCCAAGTTTTTTAGCGCGTATTCAACAAGGTGATGATGTCTTGGCTCGAGGCTAAGCTTGCACTCAGGTTTGTTCAGGCTACTGTCAACTCTCAAACATACACGCATGTGTATATAAACTTGCCAGAATGTAACATGTTCCGCGCCATCTGTACAGCAGGTGTGCTTGCACAATTTACTTGAGGGGTTAAGACTCAAGGGCTTGACGCCGCTTTCACACTATAAAGATGTGTTTGTTGCAAAGAGGATCAGGCGTAACAGTCACCCCATACTAGGCATATCATGAAGGTCTACGAGACCTAGTAAAACCTAGACCTAGTAAAACCTAGACCTAGTAAAACCTAGGAGGCTTCTGCCACTTCCATTGTAGGTCCATAGCGCGCCACCGTGTATCCCACTTGAGGGCGAGTGGCTAGGTAGGTATTTACATCGTCTAAACTGCAAGCGTTGATGGCCTGCTTAATGCTATCGAGCGAGCGCGGCTCACCAAACGTAAAACAATCGCGCACTAGGGCACTCGCCCGTGAGCCGCTAGCCTCACCCTGCATGACCAAATTTGACAAAATGCCAATACGCGCGCGATCAAGCTCATCTACCCGCACGCCTTCACGCATCCGGTTAAGCTCAGCAAGAAGCACCTCGAGCGTCGTATCAGCGCGTTCTGGGGTTGTACCTGCGTAGGCAACACCATATCCAAAGCCACGCAAACTGCGCATAGCCGCATACACGCTGTACACCAAGCCGCGTTTCTCGCGCACTTCGGTAAATAGCCTTGTGCCCATGCCGCCACTTAAGACACTCCCTGCCACCGCGTGAGGATACCAGGCATCATCGCCGGGATTAGGCCCGTCAAACGCTAAACCGATGTGGACTTGGGAGGTGTTGGCGTCCATCAAATGAGTTTTGACAGTGGGTTCTTGGTGACTAAGTTGTACGGTTGGATAAGAAGGCGTGCCACCACCTTGCCACCTACCCAGTGCGCTTTCGACTAGCGGTAACAAATCATCCCAACTGATGCCCCCGGCCACACTGAGGATGGCA
>JBCCOX010000721.1:0-2423 GCA_039025155.1 Deinococcota bacterium
AAGTTTACTGGGTGCTGTGCCTAGAGTTTGTATAAACGCCTCTCGAAAACCGCTTGATGAATCGTAACTAGCTGTGAGCTGGGCATCAATGACACTGTCACCTGCGCGAATTGCTTTCATAGCAAGTCCTAAACGCCGGGCCCTAGCGTACTGAACAAAGGTCATCCCAAGGTGTTTTTTGAATTGCCTGCGCACGGTTGAAACATCTGCCGCAAAATCGTGTAAGTCTGCTTCGCGCCAGCGTTTGCTGGGGTTAGCGTCTACAGCCTCGAGCAAACTTCTAAGCAGCGGATGCCGTTCCTGCACGGGTAGTAGCGGTTGACAGCGTTTACAAGGGCGGTAGCCTGCAAGTAGCGCCGCTTCTGCTTCTGGAAAAAATTCGCAGTTTTCAAACTTGGGTTTGCGTGCTGGGCAGGTGGGACGGCAAAAGATGCCAGTCGTTTTGACACCCACAATAAAAACACCTTCATAGTGGCCATCTTTGTTGATTAGGGCTTGATAATACAGCTTGCTTGCACGATGATCGCAGCTAAATGTGCTCGAGTTAGTAAATATCGGTTGTAATTGCGTCACGTTGCTAGCTTAGCAAGTTGCGTGCAGGAATGCCGCCGAGGTTCAGGCAGCAATTTTTTAGCTCGTGAGGTAGCGCTGTGATAGCTCCACATCACAGTCCCCTATCACATGACATGACCCTGCCAACAAACGAACTTACATGTTAGACGCGATGTTTATCACCTATGATAGAGCTTATGACAAATTCGGGACCCACAAACTCATTAGGATCGTTACCAGAAAGTATTGTACGTTACGGGATTAATGTATTAGACAAGCTTGTTGCAGTGCCCTCAGTTGCGGCGCAAGGGCGCGGCATAGACGAGGCGAGCGAACTTACGGCAACCTTGCTGCGTGAGCTTGGCTTTATAGTAGAGATTCACGACAGCGGCGGCGCGCCAGTCGTGTTTGCAGACAGCCACCCAGCCGGCCTTCCCGGCAAGCCCACGGTGCTGTGTTACAACCACTACGATGTACAACCGGCTGAACCGCTCGAGCTGTGGGACAGTGATCCTTTTGTCCTCACCGAGCGTGATGGCATTTACTACGGACGCGGCGCACTGGACGACAAAGGCGAGTTGTCTGTGCGATTAGCAGCCCTTAAATGGCTTCAAGATAGTTTGGGAACACTTCCCTGCCGCATTAAGTTTTTAGTTGAAGGCGAAGAAGAAATAGGCAGCCCCCACCTAGCCGGCTATTTGCAAGCCCACCAAGATGACTATCAGGCAGATGTGTGCGTCTGGGAGTTTGGGGACATTAACGCACTTGGGCAACCGCAAACCTACTGTGGGCTCAAAGGCATTTTAAGCCTCGAGCTGATGGTTCGTACTGCCCGTTACGACTTGCACTCGAGCTATGGTGCCGTCATCGAAAACCCTATTTACCGCTTAGCTGCTGCATTAGCTTCACTACGAGATGACGACGGTAATATCTTAGTAGAAGGATTTTATGACGATGTACGCGCACCTTCTAAAGAAGACAAAGCCTTGTTAGATGCCCTCCCGCACGACGAAGGTGCACTTGCCCATATGTACGGTGTCGAAAGCTACTTAGCTGGGGTCACCGGCAGAGACTATTATGAGCGCTTGTATTTTGGGCCCGTCATCAACTTCAATGGCTTCCACAGCGGCTATGGTGGCATGGGCAGTAAAACCGTGCTGCCAGCGGCGGCAAGTGCCAAGCTAGACATACGCTTAGTTCCTGACCAAACACCTGAGCATATCTTGACCTGCCTCAACAACCATTTTCATCAACATGGCTTTACGGATATTAGCGTAACACCTGCCCAACACGCAGAACGCGCTGCCCGTACAACGGCTGACCATCCGTGGATTCAAACCACCCTAGCCGTCATGGGCGAGGTTTATGACAAAACACCCCTCGTTTACCCAAGTTCGCCGGGGTCGGGGCCTATTTATCCGTTTGTTGAGGGTCTAGGTATACCGATTGTGGGTATTGGCTGCGGACATCAGGACGGTAAAATCCATAGTCCTAACGAAAATATGCGCTTAGCTGACTACCGCCGTGCGGTGGAGACACTTGCCAAAGTGCTCGAGCGCTACCCTCAGCAGCATCCATCTGAGTAGGGCCAATGTGTCGCCTCGAGCCTCAATGGACTTGAGGTGACACCTTACTACCCCTATTTGACACACCTTGAGCTGCCAAACAGGCCCACCAAGCACGTGAGTAACACCACATGCACACGCTTGTAGATATTGCTCGTAAATCATTTCAAGTGTGTCTAGGACATTTAAAATATGTTTTCAGGCGCATTTAGAACCTTACCCAAATTCTTCACCAAGCGTTCACAAAATCTTGATGTTGTGCTATAGTGAGCCTGCCTGTAACGCGATTATTCACGTTTTTATTGC
>JBCCOX010000722.1:0-2423 GCA_039025155.1 Deinococcota bacterium
CAACCATGCTAGCTTTGTGGACATTGCGCAATGTACCTAGTTCACCCGTTGCCAAAATAGCTTTCAGGTGGGCGTCCCCACATGCTTCACGAAACAACACAACTTCGTCATAAAGGGCTTGCCAATTGCCCGTAAGCACGTGTCTACGGCTGATAACAATATCAATTTCGCTGGCCCCTGCCGCAACCGACGCATGAATTTCAGCAAGGCGTTGCTCAAAGGGGGACAACCCTGCTGGAAAACCTGTTGAGACGGCTGCTACTGGAATGCCGCTCCCCTGCAAAGCCTCCACTGCTGCCGGAATCATGTCATGGTAGACGCACACTGCACCCGTAGTGATGCCGAGGTGCTGCACGCCAAGCGCCTCGAGCAAATCTGCTCGCACTGGCTGCCGCGCTTTAGCACACAAGCGGGCGACTCGCCCCACTGTGTCATCGCCAGCTAGGGTTGTTAAATCAATACAGGTGATGGCTTTTAAGAGCCACGCTGCTTGGTAATCCTTTTTGACACTACGCCGTGCCGGGAGCGTTTTCGCCCGCCGTTCAACGGCACTACGGTTTACAAAGGTACGCTGCAATAAATCTGTATGAAATGGCGTCCCCGGATTTCGCAGACCGGGTTGATGACCCTGCGGCAGCACATCCTCGGCTGACTTTGGCTGAGTTTCTCGAGTATTTGTAGACATAACCACCTCGTCTAAGGATTATCTAAGGTTTAAGAGCGTTATATGGACTGGGGAATCATCAGAACATCAGCGTTCAAAAAATATGTATAATAGCTTAACTTAAAGCTGACTTATTTAGACATTACGGCTTGATGTCGCGTATACGGTTGCTCAAAATATACCAGAAGATGCTAAAGACAACTAACACCCCCGCAAACGTGCTCATGCTGATGACGACGGTTTGCACAACTGCGTGCTGCCAACCTTGCTGAGAAAACACGACGACACCATAAATGAGTCCTGTTAGCATTGAGAGTGTCACCATGACAACAAGTCGGGTGGGTGAATAGGCAGCTGTGGGTGATGAGGCTCGAGCCTCCCCCAGCCGTACTCGATATCCAATCCAGACAATCACAATAAGCCCGCCTAGTACCGTGCTGGCATACTGCAAAAGTTTGTAAACGTATAAAGGTTCGCCTACAAAACTACCGATAGGTGACTGCAAGATGGGCAATACTTGAACGGCTGTGCCAGATATGTGAGTAAAACTATCCCAGATAATGTGGGTAAGTGCGCCTAGTAGGATTGATGATGTGGCTCGAGCCACCTGCGTTACTGTCCTCAACTGAAAGCTGTCAACATCAACCTTATGCTGAATCATTGGCGGTAACAGCGCTAGTAATGGGCGCTTGAGTAATCTGTGATAGATGAGCAGTAGCGCAAAACTAACGGGTAAACAGAACAGTAGCAAGCCTTGCACGCTATGTGTTAGCGGCAAACTTGGCACACCCGGCACAAAATACAGCACATCCGGGCTCATACTGCCCACAATCAGTGCAGACAGCACGAGCGGGCTTCTGTTCAAAGGAATTACTGCAGCAACATGACTCACCGTAAACGGCATAGTTCTAATCTAGCAGATATTCCTAGCAACTAGCACCCGATAGCTCGGTCACAACCTCATGACATCTATGTGATAGCGTGATGCATGAACAATCAATTATTTATTCACAATGCCCTAAAACGCACCTTACTCAGCTTAGTTTTGCTCATGACACTCTTATTTAGCAGCGCCCAAGAAGCTGATATTGGCTTTTTCAACATGGCAGATTTGCACTCTGCGTATGACCAGTACGGTAACATCATTAACTATATTGATGAGGTTGTCAGCAAAGACTTTGCTGATACGCCTGTCTACATTTTGGTTAATGGTGACGTGTTTGAGCTGGGTAATGCTCTTGCTAGCCGCTCAGAAGGCATGCTTGACTGGTTGTTTTTGGAAGAACTGCAAGCCACGGGCGATGTCACCATCATCATCAACATTGGCAATCATGAATTTGACTTTTTAAGCCCTAGCGAGTTTTTAGCTGAGGCGGATGCTCGAGGCATCATCGTCATTGGCAATGACCTCGACAAAGCCACAGGTCAGCGCCTCACACCAGCTGTTTACACAATTGATGTTGATGGCGTCACCATTGACGTTGTAGGCATCGCCACCGATCAGCTCAACACCTACGCTGCCGCCTCGCGTGAACTCATCACTTTGCCCAACCCGGTAACGTGGGCAAGTTATTACGATAAACTCACCATTTTAAGTGATTACAGCATCTTGCTAAGCCATGCTGGGGTGGTGGCTGACCGGGACATCCTCAGCCAGTTACCAGCTAATGTTCTCTTTGCTGTGGGCGGTCACAACCACATTTTTGTGTCTGAGAGGGTGGCAACGGCGGATGGTGACACGTTGTACTTTCAAAATGGC
>JBCCOX010000723.1:0-2393 GCA_039025155.1 Deinococcota bacterium
GCACGTGTCGCAGCTAGATGATGACTATTACATGTACCTTGAAGACGCCATGATGCTCATGGGCAAGCACAAGCACCGCAAGTTCCGCATGGGTAACCGCATGGACGTTAAACTGGGGGCGGCCAACCCCACCAATAGGCAAATTGATCTGGTCATGCCCCACGCTGACTTGTTAGATGCTCCTGAGGCAGATAAAGCCAAGCAGCAAGCAGCACCCAAGCACCTTAAAAACCCACTTGCAGCTAAGCCTCAACAAAGTGCGAATGGTCAACCGCAAGATGCTAAAAAAGACGCTAAAAAAGACACCAAGGCTGACCAAGTTGACCCTGAGCAACAGGATAGAACGAACGCTAAGCAGTCACAAAGTCACGCGCGTGACACGTCAAGCGGTAAATCTAACGCTAAGCAGGCTGCTCGAGACAAGCGTGATAGTCGTGACGGGCGTAGCAGCCGAAACGGTCAAGCTAAACACGATTCTAGCAAGCGTGCCAAAGCCTCACCGGAAGAAACGCGGGCAGCAAGCGATGCCACTAAACCACCACCGCCACCAAGTAGTGCGCCTCGAGCTTCCCTCAGCAAACCTGAGACTAGCCAACCCCGCAAGCGCCGCGTACTTGTTTTTGGTGAGGTCAGAGTTAAAAAGTAGCAGCGTACTCGCTTATGTTTACAAGATGACTAGGTTAAGAGGAAACGCATGAATACGCCCCAGATGCGCGTAATGTGCGCACGTTGTCAGGCTATTTTTGTGCCAGATGCGGTTTCTGTTGAGGATAACAGCGCTCACAACAACACAAACAACAGCACTAATGATGGTGACACGCCATCATTTATGACCTGCCCAACTTGTGGTTATGAGGGTCCTACCCAGCAGGTGATGAACGTGGCGACATTTCCGAGTCTCGAGGCATTTAGGCACAATTGGCAAGCGTCTCGAGCATCTGCAGATGATGATAACTTTGATAGTTAGGATCAGTTTTCTAGGACTGACACAAAGCGCATGAGTATATCAACGTTTCCAACAAGGGCATTGATACGAAGTAATTGATGTTTGTTGAGTCCTGAGATTCTCAACAATACGCAACAAAATCCTGCTTTGTGTAGGGCTCTGTGTTGCTGCTAGCAAGTTCAAAGTCTCTGCCCAGACAGCAACCTTTAGCATCACTCAGTTGGCACAGCCTCACAGCAATACGATAGACTGACACGACATTACACCACCAGGTTTAACGTCACTAAAAACGTTAAACCTGGTGGGCGTTTTACGTTAACTTCTCGTTTATCGTCAAGGAGATGGTATGAAACTTGCTGTCGGTCAAGTGATGCACGAAACCAATACATTTTCCAACGTGGCAACGAATAAAGCCCGTTTTCAAGAGTGGGAATGGGCGGCAGAAGATGCCTTTTTTGACGGTCATAGGGGCGTGCGCAGCTATGTTGGTGGCATGCTAGATAGAGCCAAAGAGCGCGACATCACGCTTATCCCAACGTTTGCCGCCTCAGCAACGCCGTCTGGCATTATTCCAGAAGCCACTTTTTTAGAGATCAAACGCGAGTTACTTGGGCGCATTAAGACACTCGTTGATGACATTGACGGGGTGTGTCTGGCGCTTCATGGCGCCGGCGTAGCTGAGGGTGTTGACGACATTGAAGGTGACATCATCCGTAGTGTGCGTGAGCTTGTGGGTGATAAACCCATCGTGGTAACCCTCGACCTCCACGGCAACATCACCCAAACGATGGTTGACCACGCCGACGCACTGCTTGGCGTGCGCTTTTACCCGCACACAGATATGTTTGAACGCGGTGAAGAAGCCATTGAGGTCATGCGCGGGATTCTGCTGGGCGAAATCAAACCAGTTATGCGTCTCACCAAACCACCTATGATGGTGCCCACCTTCACCAGTAACTTACCGCCTGTTAAAGACATCAACGACATCTGTGAAAGCTGGGAACAATACGAGGATATGATTGACTGCGCGTTTTTCCACGGTTTTCCCTATACAGACATTCCCGACGTGCGCGTGGGTATCATCACCATGACCGATGGCAATGCTGAGCTTGCCGAATCTGCTGGGCAAGATATTGCCCAAAAAGTTTGGGACATGCGTGAACGCTTTAAAGCTAATTACCCATCACCTGCTGAGGGTATTAAGCAAGCACTGGCTGAACCGGATATGCCTATCGTGATGAACGAAACCTCGGATAATCCGGGTATTGGCGCACCGGGAGATGGCACTTACTTGCTGCGGGCGCTACTAGCTGCCGACTTAGACATGCCTACCTGTTTTGCAAGTTTAGCTGACCCAGACAGTGTAACCAAAGCCAAACGTGCAGGTGTGGGGAGTACCGTCCGCCTCAATTTAGGTGGTAAAACCGACCGTTATCATGGTTCAAGC
>JBCCOX010000724.1:0-2374 GCA_039025155.1 Deinococcota bacterium
GCCATCTACATGCCGATGATTCCCGAAGCGGCCATCGCCATGTTAGCCTGTGCCCGCATCGGTGCGCCGCATTCGGTGGTGTTTGGGGGCTTTAGCGCGCAAGCACTCGCTGACCGCATTAACGATGCGGATGCCAAGCTCGTCATCACCGCAGATGGCGGCTACAGACGCGGTAGTGTGTTCCCGCTTAAACCTCAAGTCGATGATGCCCTCAAAGCTTGCCCCGGTGTGAGTAACGTAATTGTAGTCAAGCGTGGCGACAACGACATCCACATGGAAGCCGGGCGCGACCACTGGTATCACGAACTGATGCAGTTTGCCTCGACAGATTGCCCAGCAGAACCTATGGACGCTGAAGACCCCTTGTTCATCCTCTATACGTCTGGCTCAACGGGGACACCCAAAGGTGTGCTGCACAGCACAGGCGGCTATCAAACCTATACCTATTTGACGACCAAATATGTCTTTGACCTCAAAGAAGAAGATGTGTATTGGTGTACGGCTGATGTCGGTTGGATTACCGGGCATTCCTATATTGTGTACGGACCGCTAGCGAACGGAGCAACTTGCGTGATGTACGAAGGTGCGCCCAATTACCCTGAATCCGACCGCTTTTGGGAAATTGTTGACAAGTACCGCGTCACCATTTTTTACACTGCACCCACGGCTATTCGTGCGTTTATGAAGTGGGGTGAGCAGTGGATTGACAAGCATGAACTTTCCAGCCTCCGCTTGCTTGGCACCGTCGGTGAACCCATCAACCCGGAAGCGTGGATGTGGTATCGGCGGGTCATTGGTCAGGACCGCTGCCCAATTATTGATACTTGGTGGCAAACTGAGACCGGTGGCGTCATGATTACCACGCTACCCGGTGTTCACGATGCCAAACCGGGCTCTGCAGGGATTCCGTTTTTTGGTATTGAACCCGCTGTGGTCGATGTTGATGGCAACGAGCAAGACGCGGACAGTGGCGGATACTTGGTCATTAAACGCCCATGGCCCAGCATGTTGCGGACAGTATATGGTGACGATGACCGCTACCGCGCGCAGTACTGGTCAGAAATTCCCCATGTGTATTTTGCAGGCGATGGCTCGAGGCGTGACCCAGACGGCTACTTCTGGATCATGGGCCGGGTAGACGATGTTGTGAATGTCTCCGGTCACCGCCTCGGCACCATGGAGATTGAGTCCGCACTGGTATCCCACGAAACTGTTGCTGAGGCTGCTGTAGTAGGACGCCCAGATGAAATTAAAGGGCAGGCTATTGTTGCATTCGTGACGCTCGAGGGTGGCCGCAGTGGTGGCGATAGTTTGCGCCAAGAACTACGCGATCACGTCTCCAAAGAAATTGGTGCTATTGCCAAACCCGCTGAAATTCGTTTTGCAGACGCCCTTCCCAAAACCCGCAGTGGTAAAATCATGCGCCGTTTACTGCGCAATATTGCGGCTGGTGAAGAAGCAACGGGCGATACCAGTACGCTCGAGGACCGCAGCGTCGTCGAAAAACTCATGCGCGCTGAAGGTTAGCCTTATTCTATAACTTCAGTTTTAGCGATACATCCAACCTCCCCTGACGACTTGGGGAGGTTTTCTTTTAGTATGTTGACGCCATTATCCACAGATAATTTAATGTGAGATAGAATACTTTAATGATATAGGAGTCTCGAGCTTAATTCGCTTGATGTCGAAGGCTCAAAGCATCAACCAGTACTCATCAGATAGCCTATAAGAACACGGGTTAAAGCCCTCAGAATAGTGCTGGACGTGTTAATAACAAGAGCCGTCAACCATAGGACATGTAAAAGCATTCTCAACCTCAGCTCAAATCTACATCAAAGAAAATGACATCTGTAAGCAAAAACTTGACCTCAATATATGCAACAAACCTTGACAAACATCACGTAAACTGACATGTTTAGCCTATAATATTTAAGGTATATTTTAGGAGGCGCGGTTGACAGTTCAAGCAGGGCAACTCCCTACAACTAACAACAGCAATGAATTTAATAGTGAATTTAAGGTTGCGAATGCGCATCACTATGACCAGCGCGGGCCAGTTCGCTGGATTGTGTCTCATCTGGCACGTCAAAAGTGGTTGTTGATTGTTTTTGCGCTGTCGGTCACGCTCACCAACGTACTTTTTGTCGCTGTTCCCCGGCTTACCGGACTAGCATTTGATGAAGTTTTGCAAGATGAACCCAGTCTGCAAAGACTTATCAGACTAGCTATCACGATTTTAGTGGTGGTACTGGTACGTGGTGCTATTGACCTTGTGAACAGCTTTTCGATTGAGATGTTGGGGCAACGGCTCGAGCGTGACGCTCGCGAAGAACTCTACATAAGCTTGCTGGGCAAAAGTCAAACCTTCCACAAC
>JBCCOX010000725.1:0-2368 GCA_039025155.1 Deinococcota bacterium
AACTTGTGAGGGCATCTTGCAAGTTTGGGGCTGATGCCTCAGAATCTGATGTCTCAGAAAGTGACACTTCGTTATAATTTGGTGTTCGATGATTTGCGCTGACAACCTCTGGGCGAGAGTTACGATGCTTAGTGTCAATCTGCTGGAGGTACTGCTTACGGCGATGCTCGAGCCACCAATGTTTAAGCCCCATAATCCCTATTTAACCCTATAAATTACCCCAAACGCCCAGCTTGATAACGCATATCAAGAGCGTTTTGCATGGTATTGACAATCTGAAAGGCATCTTTGAGGTGGTTGCGTTCAAACTGCGAGAGTCCGTCTGGTGCAAGGTAGTTGTCTAGCGTTTGCCCCTGCCGAAGTTGCCCTGCTTGGTGGCGAAGGCGCACAAAGGCGATGAACTCGAGCGCATCGCGTAAGTTAGCCATACCATCATCACTCAATGCGTCTTGCCTAGCAGCGGCCTCGAGCCGTTCGCGTGTGTTCATCGCAGTTACACCTGCGGATAGCGCGTACACCCTGGCAAGGTCAATGATTGGCACCACGCCACGATGTTTCATGTCGAGGGTTTTGTTGTGTTCACCGCCACGTTCTAACACAAACTTCCTAAAAAATCCCAAGGGCGGTTGATGCCCTAGGGCGTTTTTGGCCATGTAGCCTAAAAACAAAGGCTCATCTGTCCGCTCACGAATGTGGTTAAGGAGTATTTCAGCCAGTTCAAGTTTGCCGTAGATGGCACGCAAATCAAAAAAGATGCTGGCATTTAAAAGTGCTTCAGGTTGTGGTTGGTGTGTCCACATCGAAAAGTACTCGAGCCAGGTTGGTAAATCTTGTCGCCAACGCGGATTGGTTGCCATCACCTCACCGGGGCAGTAGTCGTAGCCGCAGGTGTGTAAACCATGGCACATAAACTGCGCCAAATTGGCAAAATAACTGCTATGCGTGGTGTTGGTTTCGTCGTAGTCAACATCCAGCAAAAGCGCATTGTCTTGATCGGTGTGCAAACTCTGCTCACTGCGCGCTTGGGAACCAAACACCAACCACGCGTAGGCAACTGGTGGCGGTCCTAGTTTGGCTTCTGCTAGCCTTAAAAGTTGCTGGGCGGTGGCATCTGCCAATAACGTCATCACTCTACCGATGTCGTATGCAGTTGCATCCGCACTGATGAGCGTGTTGAACACCTGCTTGCGGCGTTTAGCAAGGGCGGCTAGTGCCTCAACTGTAGGCTGTTTGCGAATGTCTCCGACCAGATAGACAGGATTATCACTTTCTTGCCGCACAATGTCAGTTGTTGTAACTAAGCCAATAACCTTGAGTTGAGGTTGAGGTGATTGAAGACGGCCTCGAGCTACCTCGTTTGATACATCTACAGACGGCACACCCAACTTTGAGGTCGTGCTAGACGGTTGTACAGTGATGTTAGCTGCACTTTCAAGGTGCTGATGCTCAGATGAGTTTGCTGTATTGATGGCATTTGTGTTGATGGCATCTGTGTCAATAGCATCTGTTGTGTCATCATCTGAGATTGGTGTTAGCTGTACCTCAGAAATAGCCTCAGCGTCTTCAGAAACAGTTTCTAGGACAGCCTCAACTACAGGTAAGTGATGAATCCCGTAATGCGTCATGGTCATAAGCGCTTCAAACGCAAGTGCGCCCGCTGGCATGGTAATGGGGTTGGGCGTCATCACCTTGTGAACGGGCGTGTCTAAACTGCGCCCAGCAGCAACAATGCGACTGCGCACATCTCGGTCAGTGAGGATGCCTTGTAAACGTCCATCCTCCACAACGAGTAGGGAGGATACTCGGGTATCCGTCATGCGAATTGCGGCTGTTTGTACGCTGGCATGTGGATCAATGTTAACAGGTGACCGCACGACCAACTCTTTTAAGGGCAAGGTCATCAGTTGATTGCTAGCTGGCGCAAGTGGCTGAGCCTGCTGAAAGTCGCTTAGCGCTTGACGGACACGCTCTGCGTGCGCCTCACTAAAAAACTGGTCAAAGCTGGGAAGTTGCCTACGCAAGTTGTGAAAGTCCTGCTCGGGTAAGCAGTAGAGTAGGGTGTCCTCGAGCGCTTTCACTTGCCGTTCCACCACACCCCTGGTTAGCAGCGACGGATAGCCAAAACAAGCCCCCTCACACAATTGGGTAATGAGCACCCCCGTGTCATCGTGCAATTCCACGGCCCCACTACGCAGCAAATAAAGCTCGTGATTGGGGTCGCCAATCGTCAAAATAGTGCTGCCCCGCCGTACGTAACGCACGGTTAAGGTTCGCACGAAGCGCGTTAAACTATGTGCGTCCAACTGGTCAAACGGCGCTTGCGCAGCTACAAAAGCCTCAACTTCTGCCAGTTCCCGGTCCACAGATT
>JBCCOX010000726.1:0-2361 GCA_039025155.1 Deinococcota bacterium
AGTGAGCTAATGACCCGCTCGCGGGGGAACATGCTGCTACCCTCGACCACGGTGGCGGGCGCGAGGCCGTTCACCCGAACAAGGGGCGAAAGTTCAATGGCAAGTTCGCGCACCAAGTGATTGGCGGCGGCTTTGCTGGTGTCATACGCAAACGACCCGCGCTTAGCAACCACGGCGTTGGCACTGGTGGTAATCACTAAACTCCCAGCGAGGTCTTGTGCCCGCCAGATGCGAGCTGCTTCATCGGCAACTAAATAACTCCCGGTGACATTCACATCAAATGTTGTGCGCCAACGTTCGTCGGGAATGCGCCCGCTGCTATCTGGCGTTACAAAAATACCTGCTGTGACGATGATACTGTCAATACCGCCGTAGGCAAGCACAACTTGCTCGAGCATCGCCTTCACACTTTCCCGATTAGTAATATCCACTTGCAACCCGATAGCAGGACCGCAAGCAGAAATCCCCGTACCAGCCACGCCAATACCCAACCCGTAGGTATCGGTAAGTTCGCTGGCAGTAGCTTTGGCAGCAGCTTCATTCACATCTGCACAGACCACGTGCGCGCCTTCTTGGGCGACGCGCTTGGCGGTAGCTTTGCCGATGCCGCCGCCTGCACCAATCACAATCACGACCTGCCGTGCAAAGGGTTTTTCGACGGGCATGCGTTGTAATTTGGCTTCCTCGAGCGCCCAATATTCAATATCAAACGCTTCTTGTTGGGGGAGCGCCATGTACTTGCTGACTGACTCTGCCCCGCGCATCACATTGATGGCTGCCGCATAAAACTCGGCGGTCACGCGCGATTCACTCTTAGTTTTGCCCCACGCGATAATGCCCAAACCTGGAATGAGGATAACCGTGGGGTTGGGGTCGCGCATGGCTGGTGAGTCAGTGTGTTTGCAGGCTTCGTAATAGGTTTTGTAGTCCTTGCGGTAGGTGGTAAGGCCAGCCTCGAGCTTCTCTATCAAATCCTCAACAGACTCACCTTGCGGATGCCAGTCTACATACAACGGCTTAATTTTGGTGCGCAAAAAATGATCCGGGCAAGACGTACCTAGCTCAGCTAAACGCGGCGCATCGTGGCTATTGACAAACTGCAAGGTAGCAGCATCGCTATGAACCGTGCCAATCATTTTTTTCGTTTGCGACACCATTCCCCGCAGCACGGGTAAAAGCTGGGTCAAAACGTCTTTGCGGGCATCCTCACTTAAAGATGGATAGCGCTCTCCAGCAAAGGCGGCATCACCTTGATCGTGTTGTTTTAGATAAGCTGCAGCTTTATCTATGAGTGACAAACTAAGTTGATAGCAGGCTTTGTCGTCATCTGACCAATTGATGAGCCCGTGTTGACCCATGACAATTCCCTTAACGTTTGGCTGCTGCTCACAGACGCGCTGCATGGTGAGGCCAAGTTCAAAACCGGGACGTTGCCACGGAATCCACGCAACCTCATCCCCGTAAATCTCTTGGGTGAGGCGTTCTTGGTCTTTGCAGGCAGCAATGGCAATGACTGCTTGTGGATGGGTGTGATCTACATGACGCTGCGGCACAAACCCATGTAAAGGCGTGTCAATAGACGACGCCCGTGGGTTCAAGTTGTACACCGCGTGGGGGTACATGCCAACCATGCTGTCCTCGAGCGGCGTTTTTAAGCCCTTATCTGCTGAGCCATCGTACATGTCCCGCAAAGCCAGCAGTTTATCCAAGTAAAGTGACGCAAAATTCGCCCTTTTGGACGTGCGCAAATCCCCACCTGAACCTTTAACGTAAAGCACGTCTACGTCATCACCTGTGAGTGGGTCGGGCAAGTTGAGTTTTGAGGAGGTGTTGCCGCCGCCTGTGTTAGTGATGCGTTGGTCGTTACCAAGTAGATTTGAGCGGTAAACCAAGCGTTCAACCGGGTCAAGAGCGTCTGCCTCAGCGTCGCTCCAGAGGTTGTCGAGGGGGGTGAGCATGGGGTCGTCCATATTAGTAGTGTCCTTCGGTGTTTAGAAAATAAGTTAAAGAGGCTCGAGCGTCGTTCATAACATCAAACCGTACTTATAGCGACATCCGTAAACATTGAGCTATAAACTGAGCTGGTGTATTGATACTCGCGCTGCTCGGTAAGTATGGAGCTAGCTCCATACTTACGGCTAACGCTATAGTTAACATCTAACTCGACAAAATGAGCATCCATCTAACATCAAGTTATTTAGGTTGATGTTCTCACCAAGCAACTTAAATTGAGTGACATTGATGCCATCTAGTGGCAAGCATCTCACTTTTGAGACTAACAAAGAAATATCCCCTCCTCATGCTCAGCCCCCAACACGCCTGACGGCTCGAGGCTCTCAGGCACCTTAATTGGGGTGGCAA
>JBCCOX010000727.1:0-2349 GCA_039025155.1 Deinococcota bacterium
TCAGCTTGCAGGGCAAACCCTACGCGACGCCTTTGAACCCGCTGTGGCAGATGTTTTAGAGCCTCTCTTTGCACAAGCCTTAACAGGTCACGAGGCCTTTGGGCAGTTGCGCTATGTCTTAGCTGAAGTAGCTGCAGACACTACAGATGCCCCGGCCAGCACACCAGACAAGGCCGCCTTACGCCAAGCTGGCCTACTCAACCCAAACAAAAATACCCTTGATGACAGCACTCAGCCCGACCCAGCGCGTTATTACAGTATTCGGGCTGTGCCTATTTTAGACGTGCGCGGCAAGGTTGAAGCTGGCATGGCACTCTTGCAAGACATTACCGAACGCAGGCGCATTGAACAGCAAATTGCCGACTCACTCAGTGAAAAAGAAGTGCTGTTACAAGAAGTGCATCACCGGGTTAAAAACAATCTGCAGATTATCTCGAGCTTGCTCAGTTTACAAAGTAAGCGCGTTGCAGACGACAAGGTGCTCAACGTATTGCAGGATAGTCAAGAACGGGTGCAAGCGATGGCCCTTGTTCACGAACGCCTCTACCAAAGTGATGACCTGGGCTATATTGATTTTGCAGCTTATTTAGCAGAACTTGCCGCCAACGCCCAAACCATGTACCGAGCTAGCCATGTGGACCTCATCTTTGACACCGAAGCTATCTTTTTAACCGTTGAGCAGGCAATTCCTTGCGGGCTTATTAGCAATGAACTGCTGTCCAATGTCTTTAAATATGCTTTTACAAGTACAGCTAGCGCACATGTGACTGACGCGCAGCCGCGCGTCTGGATTCAGCTAACGCGCGATGCCGTCTACGCTGAGCAGATTACCTTGAGCGTGCGTGACAACGGTGTGGGCTTTCCCAAAGACTTTAAGCTCGAGCACACCAACAGCTTGGGCTACCGCATTGTGACCTTGCTTAGCCGCCAGCTAGATGCTGAGCTCGAGCTAGCTAATGAAACCAACCCAGCAGGCGCGCGTACCAGCTTGTCGTTTCGTATTGACAGCCGTCAAGATGATGACCTTTTAGACAGCAGCTTAGACGGTAGCGACATTATCCTCGAGTAGCTGTTTTGCCTTCAGCTCCTTTGACTAAGCTAAGCTCCGCTGACTGATAACTCCGCCACACCCGCGCACCAACCCGGGCATAAAAGGTCACTAAATCTGTCCAATCGATGATGGCATCGGTTGCGCCTTGTTGCCTTAAATAGTTTAGGCAAGCCGTCAAGAAGCTAAGCCCAAGCCCTTGACCACGGTAGCTTGTCGCTATGCCGATGGGCCCAAGTCCAGCAGTTGTTGTAGCCTTGTCACTTGGCAGAGACATGCGCCAGTGTAAACTTGGCCCAAGATAACCATATTGGCTGGCGTCATCTGCTAGAAACACACACGCAAACCCAATAAGAGTCGGTTGAGATTGGTGATGACTCACTAAAGCTAGCACGGTCAAACCGCGCTCGAGCCGTTCACTTACCTCTGCTTGCCAGCGCCCCGGAAATTCGCGTGCCATAAACGCCAGCAGGTGGTCAGCTTGGGGTTGGTCGCGCGTGACAGGTACAAGGTGATAGCCTTCAGCTAGCTTTGTGTCTGGCAGATGCCTAAGGTCAACGAGCAAGTCGTGCTCGAGCCCGCCCCAGCTCACCCCACGCGCCTGCAAAAAACGCCATGTGTCTTGCGAGGCTGCTTGCGGAATACCAGCCAGCAAATGTTTTGGCGCTGCTGCCATACGAAGCTGACCTATGCCTTCAGCCTGCAACCGTGCGATCAACGTGTCCCACAACAACCTGCCAATACCTTGACGGCACTGTGCTGGCGCTACAGCTAAGCCGCACAAATGCGCTTTAACTGTTGTGTTTGCCCACCAGCCTGAGGGTTTTGCCCAAATGAACCCCACAAGCTCATGAGCATCAACTGCGACGATAAACCAGCCTTCAGGAATTTTAACTTCGAGGGCCTGCTCGAGCAACCTCAAGGTCAGCGGATGATCGCGCTCTAGGTGGGCATTCCAAAGCTCCATCACGGCAGCTTTGTCCGCGGGTTCAAAATTACGCAAGGTAATATCAGCCACGACGGGACATTACCCGAGTTCACTAGCGTGTGTCAATGCCGTATATGCCAATGCCGTATATGCCAATGCCGTATATGCCAACGCTGTATGTCAGTATGCAGCAAGCTCAGCAACTCATCTAGCACAAGTAAAGGCGATATTCATCTCATGTAGTGTTGATAGCTTGAACTATGGCTACCCTAATCTACGATCTTGAAGCTGTTGCTAGTGTCCTCGAGCATGCTGTCACCGTAGGCGATGTTCCTGCTGCCGTAGCTGCTGTAGGTACACGCGCTGGGATCGA
>JBCCOX010000728.1:0-2341 GCA_039025155.1 Deinococcota bacterium
AACATCGTTAGTCGTAGCGCGCTAGCTTTGGCAGATGACCCCATCGGCACGTTAGAAGCTTGTGACGACCTGTGGCAAGGTGGGTGTGCGGCCATCATTGTGGACATGCACGGGGAGTCGGTTACTGAAAAGCAGATGGTTGGCTTTGCCTTTGACGGTCAGGTGACGGCTGTGCTAGGCACGCACACCCACGTGGCTACGCTAGACACGCGCATTCTTCCCAAAGGAACAGCGTATGTCTCCGACGTTGGCATGACTGGCCCAAGCGGCGGCTTGCAAGGGTATGACCCACAAGTGTTGGTGGACAGCAGGCGCTTGCGACTTCCGGCAGAAGGTAAGTTGATGTTGGCAACAGGGGCGCTCGAGCTTGGTGCTGTACTCATCAGCCACGACGCAGGGCGGGCAAGTAGTATTGATAGAGTGCTAAGCTTTACTGACTAGCGATTCTAAACACCTTAGTAACGCAAAATCCGTTTCAATGCGTTCATATGATGGTGGCGCTGGCAGGCTTTCCCTTAGAGGTCTAGGTAAACAACCAATTGCGCCTCGAGCTGTTGCACGCCTTCACTGACCGTAATATACGGACCCACAAAGCCAAAATTCTCCACAAGGTCGGGGTTGCGTTGTCTGGACACAAAGCGGGTACCTTCGTAGCTTTCCCGTTCTGTGGTGGGGTAGCGCTTGCCTACGTCTCGGGAGGTGCGAAAGCGGGTGTAGCGGTAGCGCACGGGAACCTCGTCCCCGTTGCGGCCGCGAATCAGGGCGGCGTCTGCACCTAAGTTGCGGGCCCGCTCGAGCAACTCCTGAGCTAATTCCGGCGCAGCCGCGTTTTGTGCTGTTATGGTGATGGTGCCAATGGGCGCATACGACGTGTCAATAAAGCCGTCTTCACCAACAATAAAAATATCAACATCACCTTGATTAACGCTTTCGGGCAGCTCGCCAGAAAGGTTAAACGTACTTTCAGGCGCAACCACCGTGGGCGCGCAGGCAGCCAACATCAAGCTGGCAACAATAACTAAGCTGTAGCGTTTCATGACGTTAGCTTACCAAGTGTGCAGCGTGCAACGTGGCAAGGGTTCTACCAAAATAGCCAAGTGGGTTCATGAGATGGGGGAGTTAGCATCAATGCAGATTAAAGTTGTTGCCAAGCAAGCTGATTGTTATTTAAGACGGGTGTGATTTTGCCGTCGTCCCGCAAATAGCTCAAGTAGGCTGTCACCGTACACAGGTTGAGGGTGTAGCGGGGGATGTCTGTCATGTTAATGCCGAGGCTGTCACAGGTGAGGCGCAAGACATCTGCACTCGAGCCGCCTTGACAAGCGTTGTAAACGACATTTGCCGCGTGGTCAAAGGCCTCAAGGTTGGCAGCAACTAGGTCACGAATATTTTCAGTTGGCTCACCGTGACCCGGTAGGATGACCTTAGCATCGTAATCAGCTAAGCGTGCGGCACTAGCGCGTTGTTTACTGATGTCTTGTCCAAACGGTAAGGGATACTTGTCGAGTAGACTTTTACCAAAAATAGCGTCTGCAGCAAGTAACACCCCATCAACCAACAGGGAGTAATGCACGTGGGCGTGCCCTGATGTGTCAATGACCTCAAAAGTGATACCAGCAATCTCGAGCGGCCCCGGCGTCAAAACAGTATCTACCCGCGACGGCTTGGCAAGCAGCCACTTAGACATCATCTCGCTTAAAGGTTTAGCTCCGTTGAACAGGTAGATGGGCTCGAGCAAGGGACTTTGCATGAGGTTTGCCTCGAGCGGTGGCGCGTACACGGGCACATCAAGCTGCCGTAACAAATAGTCATTACCACCAAAATGATCCGCGTGCGCGTGCGTGTTAATAATCGCCACAGGTGTAACATTGAGTGACTCACAGGCATTGCGGAGCTTGCGCCCGCTATCTTTGTCTTGGCCAGTATCCACTAACACAGCCTCACCTGAACCATTGGTGACAACCGCTGCATTTACGCCGCCGGACAAATAATAGACATGCTCGCTAAGATCTTGAAGTGCTGACGCCATACTCCTAGTCTAGCTTGTTGAGTAGCTTAGGTTGTTGAGTTGAGGTAGGACGACCTAAGCTCGGATAAACCGCGCAATATAAAAGCCATCTAAGCCGTTTTCAGGAACAATATAATGTCCGAGATTTTGCTGGATGCTTTCGACAGACAACTCAAACACTGAGGCTGTAAAGTCAGGCTGCGTTTCTAAAAACCAGCTTGCGTTGTTTTCGGCTTCAGCGTGTTGCAAAGAGCAAACTGCATAGACAAAGGTTCCACCAGATGCGCAAAGTGTTGCGGCTGTACTCAAAAGTTGCTTTTGTAAGTCAGCAAG
>JBCCOX010000729.1:0-2322 GCA_039025155.1 Deinococcota bacterium
TTGAACGCCCGCGCAAACTGCTCGAGCACACTCACACCTTCCGGGGCAAGCTGCCGAGCATAGGTTGCTGCAATAGCGTCATCACCAGCTTGGGTGAGCGGGCGGATAAGTTCCGCTAACCAGTGGGCATCTTTAGGTAGCGCGTCTTGGGTTAAAAACGCTAGCACGTCCCCCGTTGCCCGCTGCGCCGCCAAATTGCGTGTACCCCCGTGATTAAAGCTAGTTTGTGGGATGCTCTCTAAATACAAGGTTGCCGCATGTTCATGCTTGCTTGCTGCTTGCTGCCACGCTTTTGCCCAAACGTCTGCAGTGCCATCAGGTGAGGACGAGTCAATAATCACAAGTTGCTCAAACGCTTCAGTTTGACGTGCTAGCGCGTCGCACATCGCATAAACAGCTTGCTCGCCGGGATTATACGTGGGAATGATGATACTAGTGGGCACTATAAACATGCCTTAACAACGTCTATCAAAGCCTCAGCACCTGTTTGCCAATTGAAGCGGGTGCGAATGCGTTCTGCTCTCTCTAACCGCGCGTCCAAAGGTTCATCACCTGCAAGTGCTGTTTCAATTCCCTCAGCAATACTTGTTTTATCGGTTGGGTCTACGAGGATAGCCTCCCCTTGACAGTTTTCTGCCATAGCAGAAGTGTTTGAGGTCACAACCTGCGTGCCACACGCCAATGCTTCTAGCGGCGGCAGTCCAAAGCCTTCTTCTAGTGACGGATAGGCAAATAGCCGTGCTGCGGAGAGTAGGGCGGGTAAGTCGGCATCATCTACATATCCCAAACGCTGCACGCCGGCTTTGTCCAGAACATCTGTATTAAAGTCACCAAACACACCGCGCTCACCGAGGCCGCCAGCAATCACGAGGGGTAAGCGCGTTGCTTTGGGAAGTTGTAACCATGCGTTGATTAAACCCATCAGATTTTTACGCGGCTCGAGCGACCCCAAACTCAACACAAAACTGTCTGGAAGCTTGTAACGCTCGCGCACACTGTCAATAGCTGTGGCATCCACCCGCTGAAACTGCGCACCGATGCCGTTAGGAATCACCGTCACCTTGGACTCGGGCACACCAAGCGTCTCGAGAATGGTCTCTCTAGAATGCTGCGAAATCGTCACAATGTGCTGAACACGTTTAGCAAGTAAAGGTAACAACGTCTTGTAATAAAGATGAAACGCCCGGCTCACCCACTCCGGGTGCAACATTGACACGAGGTCGTGGATGGTGACAATCTGCCGCCGCACCGCCAGCGGGCCTACATTGCAAGGCGACCACAATAACGGTGCGGGGGTATGTTTAACGGCTTGATAAAGCATGTTGGGACCGAGTTCAGCTTGCTCCCAAGCGTGACCGCCGATCTGCCCAACTGGCTCGAGCTGCCCCGGTGCTGGGGTTTGCAAAGGTTGCCCTGAAGTAACTCGAGGATGCATCACCCGTAAATTAACATCATCTAACTTACTTAGTGCCTTACACATCTCTAGCGCGTACCGCTGCACGCCTGTGAGCCGCTGCGTCATGAACCGGCCATTGACAACTAAGGGACTACTCACGCGGAACCTAATTGAGGTTGAGGTTGTGAGGGCATCACTAAACCATCTGACGCTTCGTGTTGAGGCTGTCGTAACGGCAAAGTCATCACATGACGTAAGGACAGTCCAAAAAAGAGGCTAAAAAAGGCAGATTCCATGACGTTTCCGGTGATGCCTTGTAAAAGCACCGTCAGCATCACCGTGTAGATGTAGGCGTCGAAGCGTTGACGAGTGGGCTCGAGCTTTACCGCAGCAAGTGCGTACATAAATAGCAAGACCACAAATACCACCCCACCCAACACATACAAATACAACATCAAGTTATCCCCCGGCGTGTAACGACTTGGTTCAAAATACTGCTGCGCCCCGCCGATGCCACCAATCCCCCGCCCTAGAAGCGGCTGCCCGCGCAGTTGCACAAGCTCCAAGGTTTGCGGCCACACCTCTGCCAGCCGGATGCCAAACGAGGCAAACAAGAACCTGTTGACCGGATTTTCAAAGGTGAGGTTGTAACTGACAATAAGCGTGCTAAACGGCAACACAAAGCCAATAAGCGCAGCTAGCGTCGGCAAACCCACCCACGCAGGTCGCGCGATGTAAGGCCGCAGCAGCACAAACAAACTCAACAAGATAAATGCGCCCGTAATGGTTTTCATGGTGGTGAGGTATAGCGCCACCGCCGAAGCAATGACAATAATAAGCGCTAGCCAGCGTCGCACGCCTGCTGCCAGTAACCACAGTGCTAACAAAGTGATGTGGCTTGCTGCTGCAATGGACACACGACTAAA
>JBCCOX010000730.1:0-2317 GCA_039025155.1 Deinococcota bacterium
AGCGAGGTTATGCGTTACCGCTTGCTCAATATTGTGCCGCTAGCAGATGATGCTAAATCGCGCCGGGCAGTGACAACGCCATCTGCAGATTGACGCTTGCCCAAGCGCTCAGCTTCCCAAAGACTGTAATGATGGTGTCACCCCAAACTGCCGTTTGTATTCACGGCTAAACTGGGCAGCACTGTTGTAGCCAACGGCATAGCCAGCTTGACTAACCTGCGTGCCTGCTTGAATCAGCGACTGCGCTTTGAACAGTTTCATAGACTTGGCATATTGCAACGGTGACATATGCATCACATCTTTAAAGCACTTGTGAAAGTGCGACATGCTCATGTTGGCTTCGGCAGCTAGGCTGGCAATCACAACGGGCTCATCTAAATGTTGGTTGATGTGATCAACCGCCCTAGCAATTTGTTGAATCTGCCCGCGTTGTGCCAGCAAATGGCTAAGTTCGCGCGTGTTGTTATCAACCAGTAAGCGGTAATAAATTTCAGTGATAATGTTTTGACCTAACACGGCTTGGTCCGCTGGGCTATCTAGTGTTTTGAGCAGCCGGATGGTGGCGTCTAACAAAGCGTCAGGTAGGGGTGCTGAAAAGATACCAGAGGTAGAACTTGTGTTGTCTTGAGCGTGTGTAGAAGGTGACTCGAGCCTATCAAGTTGGAGTAAAAGTTCTGCCAAACGGCGTAGGTCAAGTTTTAAGCCAACCAGTAACAAGGGGTCTTCGGGGCTGGCCTCAATAACCTCAACTTCAACAGGCATAGGCAAAAACACAGCTAAGTAACTGCCAGCGTTGTAGTTGTAAAGCTTGTTATTGATGTAGCAGCGCTTTTTACCGCTGGCCATAATTACCACACCTGCGTCGTAGCGCTCCGGCTGGCGGGTGTGTGGGTGACTCGTTTTGTAGACGTAGACTCCAGCAAGATTTGTCTCGAGCGGGCCTTCATCTGGCACGTAATGTGCAAGTAGGGTCTTTAGCTCGAGTAACTTAGCAGGGTCAGGCTGAGTCATACTTGTAGCCTAGCAAAAAGATGCTGTTAACCCACTGTGGCTTGAACAAACATGCGGGTGTTCATAGGATTGTGCAAGCTTATCATTGTTTTGAGTATTCATCTCTCCTAGTTGCAATTTTATAGTGTGACTACGTTTGAGTTCTGCTTAGGTGTATTTCCCTTATGCAGAGACACACATAAAAATGACTAAGGAGTGTCAACATGTCTCAACAAATTGCTCTCGTCACCGGTGCATCGTCTGGTATTGGTAAAGCTACTGCCAAGCAACTTTTAGCGGATGGTTTAACGGTCTACGTGGTAGCACGCCGCGTTGAAAAAATGGATGACCTGAAAGAACTTGGGGCCATTCCGCTCAAAATGGACATCACCCAAGATGATGACATTCGCGCCGTGGTGGACACCATCACGCAGCAAAACGGTGGTGTTGATGTGCTGGTGAACAACGCGGGCTATGCCATCTATGGTGCAGTTGAAGATATCCCCATTGAGGACGCCCGCAGGCAGTTTGAGGTAAACATATTTGGTCTTGCCCGGCTTACACAGTTGGTGCTTCCCCACATGCGCGAGAAACGAGCTGGCAAAATTATCAATATGTCCAGTGTGGGTGGGAAAATTTATACCCTGCTAGGGGCGTGGTATCACGCAACCAAACATGCACTCGAGGGGTGGTCGGACGCGTTGCGGCTCGAGCTCGCTCCTTTTGATATAGACGTCGTTATCATTGAACCAGGTATTATTCAAACCGAGTTTGCTGATGTTATGACACAGCCCATGTTAGATGTTTCGGGTGAGGGTCCCTACGGCGACTTGGCTCAGCAACTTGCCAAAGCTAGCCACGAAAATTTTGAAAAAGAAGGTAATTCATCTCCACCAGAGGTGATTGCAGACTTGGTATCCAAAGCAGTCAAAGCGAGTAATCCCAGAACACGTTATGCAGGTGGCAAGTTCGCAAGACCCTTGCTGCTTTTAAGGCACTGGCTACCAGACAAATTGTTTGACCGCGTTACGATGAGCTTCATTCGCTCATAGCATCAACAACTCAAACCAAACCCGAACAAATATCAGAAATTCGACAAGGGCTTAGCGCAGGAATACTCTGATACCAGAAATGATCTTCAGACCAACAACGGGTGATTTACATATATGTCAGGCTAGTGTAGTTGTTGATGTGTGTTGGGTAGAGCTATTAGAAGCAACATAACTACCTCGTTAAACAAGGAGTAGTCAACATGCATCCAATGACAGACCCGCAACTGATCGCAGCACTAGCTGCATTTGAAGACGTGTTACCCGGTGGCGTCACC
>JBCCOX010000731.1:0-2311 GCA_039025155.1 Deinococcota bacterium
ACAAACCACCGTAGCTAGCCGCCAAAGATATGAAGGTGATGCTCGCAAAGGAATATTGACGTATACAGAAGGGTGCTGAGCTTGATGTGATGTACGGCTCGAGCGGCCATACTTAGCTTGGCCTGAGGAGTGTTCATCAGATAGCTGTTTGGGTACACGTGCATTTGTATGCGTTTGACGCTGTTTAAGACCCATTGGTTTAAGACCTGCTGCAACGTGATACGTTGCAGCAGCCAGTACCAGCAACAATGCCAAGCTAATCACAAGCAACCAACTGCCGTAAGCAAATGACGTGGGTACTATCGCGTTTGTTAGCAAAGAATTTGCGTAGATGCCAACTGAGACGCTAACTGATGGACGGGCAGGCTCGAGCCAAGTGTAATACCCGCTAAGTAGTGGCAACTGACGACTTGCAGCGGGCACATTTAATCCCAGCCAAATGAGCCCCACAAGAAGAAGCATGAGGGTTCTGAGCGCTACCCGGTGACGTTTGTAGTAGCTTGCTAGTAGCCTCAACAGTGCAGCTAAGATTACAACTACCCAAACTGCACCCCCTTGGTCAGCTAGCTCGAGGTAGACCGGTTGCGCTACAACCTGCCACCACACAGCAAGCGCTACAAACCCCGTGATGCTCGCAATACCTAGCAAAAGTGCAAAACCAGTCAGCCCCTTGTGAGACCTATCTTGACTGAGGCTAACAGCAGCCCCCACAAAGATAGCGGCTAGGACAATAAGCCACAGCAGAGGCTCGAGCCGTGTCACTGCAAGCAGCGGTACGCTACTATCATAGAGTGCATTTGTGATGCCCCAACTTGAACTGATGGGTGAGCTGAGACGTACGGTAGGTAAGGCTATAAACGTCAGCAAGATTAGCAAGCCACAACTCGCACTCAAAATTTGTACGACAGTAAGTGCCTGTTGCCAACTTTCGCCTGATACTTTTTTGTCTGATGTTCTGCGTGACGCTATGAACTTCTGCCAGCTCAAGCCACCTGCCAGCCACGTCAGCCCTACTAACCAAACCACACTCACCCAAAACGCACTCACGCTGTTAGCTTATCTTGCGTTAGCACGTTATGCTAGTCACATTTACGCACCCTAGGCCTCTGAAGGTATCGTTTCTGAAGGTATCGTTGGAAATCATAAACGTTACTTTAAAACAACGAGTCAACAATCAACAGTATACACTAGTATCTAAACTTATTCACTTGCATTTAGAGGAGGATACGATCAACCTATGAGCACACCATCTATCATTCAACAACATGGCGGCGTTTATCCTATTTTGCCAACACCTTTTACGCCAGATAATCATGTAGACGAAGTCAGTTTACGTCAACTTATTGACTTTGAAAAAGCAATGGGTGTACGCGGCGTGGCCATTTTAGGCTTTCTGGGCGAAGCGCATAAACTTACCGGTCCTGAGCGCAAACAGGTTGTCAGCACAGTGATTGACCAAGCAGGTGATATGCCCGTTTGGGTAGGCGTGCGTGCGTTTGGCACCGCAGGCGCGATTGAACAAGGGCTCGAGGCAAAAGAGCTTGGTGCTAGCGCCATTTTTGTGGCTCCTATTGGCGTTCAAAACGACGCCGTTCAATTTGATTTTTATGCTGAGGTCGCAGCAGCCACCCAACTTCCCATCATCATCCACGATTTTCCCGCCTCATTTGGGATTAAGCTCTCAGCTAGTTTAATTGCCCGCATGTGTCAAGAAATTGACGGCGTGGACTTGGTTAAACTTGTAGACCCGCCCGTGCTTCACAAACTCAGCCAAATTTTGGACGCCAACCCCAACGTGGCCATTTTTGGCGGCCTTGGTGGTGAATACTGCCTTGAGGAACTGGCGCGGGGTGCAGCTGGCATTATGACAGGCTTTGCTTTTCCAGAAATTTTAGTAAGTATTGATAACGATATGAAAGCGGGTAACGTAGGCGCGGCAGCAGCAACCTTTGATAAATACTGCCCGCTGATTCGCTACGAGTTTCAACCAGCTATCGGTCTCGCCTACCGCAAGCATATTTACAAAGCTAGGGGCGCTATTGCCCACGACGGCATCCGCGCGCCGGGGATGACGATTGATCAGCGTACTAAAGATGAACTGGAGGCCATCATCAAACGTGTTGGCCTCAGCCTAGACAGTCAACCTCAAGTTTAAGTCAAGCTTTTAAGCACAATACTCCGGACACCTTTAAGCATCATCAAGACCGAGGGCAAGGGCGTGTTTAAAGGCTCGGTTGACTTTAGGGCAAGTGAGGTTGAGGGCTAAGCTGTCTAAAAGTCGACATAGGAGTCTGTGACTAAAGTTTCTATG
>JBCCOX010000732.1:0-2288 GCA_039025155.1 Deinococcota bacterium
TGCATAGCATCTTGATGTAACCACGACCTGAAAAACCACGTCACGATGAATCTGATAGCAGTTGCACAAGTATTTGTTACAACCTGATAATCAGTCACTCGATGTATCATCAGAAAGGGTGAAGTAGCGCAAAGGAGAAGGGGAGATTCCATCAGATGCTACGCATGTATCACTAACTTGTGTAGTTGCCATGAATCTAAGCCAAAGGAAAACCGCCAGCATTCAATGTTGCTGGCGGTTTTGTAATATCGTTCATGAACAGGTGCTTAGAAGACGTATCCTAAGCGGAAGTTGAGCACGCCAGAGGAATTTTTCTCGCTAAAACCGTAGTCAAGGCGAACTGGCGCAAGCAGCGCACCGCCAAAGCCTACGTTGATTTGAACGCCTAAGCCAGCCCCTACAAAGATGGGTGCGTCGTTGTCTTCAAAATCTGGGACGCTCGAGGCATAGCCTGCATCCACAAATGCAATCCCCACAACCGTTTGCGTAAGTGGCGATGAAAAGCCAAAGTCATAACGGTACTCAGCAGTTCCTACAACATAGGTCTGGGAGGGGTCAAAGTCGTCACGGGTATAGCCGCGAATTTGAGTGTCTGTGTTGGTGGTATTGCCCACGTTGAAGCGTCGGCGGGTTGGGTAGTCGCCGCCAAATTGCTGGCCTACGTTGGCTTTAAACGCCAGCACATGGTTGCTGCGCTGCGGGGCTAACGCTAAGTAGGTACTCACGCCAAACTCGAGCTGTTGGTAGCTGTAGCTAGCTTGCTCGTCGGTGTCTGGGTCGTTGAAGTCATCCCCAAAGCCAATACCCGCACGGCCCAAGGCGCGCAGACCGCTTGCTGGAAACTCGGGATTGTCGCGGGTGTCATAGACCATTTCGGTACTAAAAAAGGTGAACAAACCCGTTTGGGGAATAAATTCTTCAGCCTCACTACGTTCTAGTGAACAGTCGTTATCCACTACGTTGCCGTTAGCGTCAAATTCACAGGATTCACCGGGGTCCTCGAGGTCGTAAGAGCTATAGCTGCCACTTGCACTTACGCGCAGGACAGTGTCCTCAAACACGGGCCGTCCAACACTCAACCGCAACCCTGTGTTGCGCTCGACAAAGTCCCCAATGAGCACATCGTTTTCTTCAATGTCGTCACATGTGCCCGCTGCCACACAAGGGTGGGCAATGCGTCGGCTGCCATCCTCGGTAAGTGGCTGGTCGGTATCAACCACGCTAAATAACGATACTGAGAGTGAGGTGGGTACCTCTTGAAAGTCTAAGACATTGATGTAAAGCCACGGCACACTCCACGTTAAACTGCCCCCAAACTGCAAGCCATTGTCGGAGGTTTGCCCGGTAATATCAATGCCCAAGTTTTGAGCGCGCCCTAAAAAGTTGCGGTCGCTATACCCCACTGAAGCCAGCAAGCCGCTATCTGTTGAATAGGTGACTTGCGGCGTAAAGTTGCGGGCTTCACGCTCACGCACGAGCACACTCACCGTAGCTAGGTTGGGCCGCTCGGGGTCTTCAAAATTAAGGCGAACGTCGAACGGTTCAACCACGCCTAAACGCGCAACCCGTAACAGGTCGTTGCGCAGTTCGTTTTGGTTATAGACAGTGCCCTCGGGGTTTAAGTAGCGGGTCACCACACTTTCGCGGGTGCGCGCGCCATCTTCTTCAAATAGCACGTCGTAACCAGCAACCGTTACCTCTTGAAAACGCTGGATGTACACGCCCTCAACAAAGTTAAAGTCCGGTTGCGTGAGGATGATATAGCCGCGTTCGGTATAAAGGCGCTGAATTTCACGGAAGTCTTCAGCGGCAACTTCGGACGTAAAAGTGTCACCTACATCCAAGGTCATCACCTCACGAATTTCTTCATTGGTGAGTACCGTGTTACCCTCGAGATTCACCTCTTCAACTGGCCCTGCTGATTCAGGTGGCCCCGAGCTAAAAATAACCCGCACGCCCCCCTCAACCGTGGTGGGGTAGTCCAGGCGAATGTCTGCAGTTCGACCTTCAGCTAAGCGCAGCACATCTTGCAAGAGTTGGTCGTAGTTAAACAGCTCACCCGGTTGCAAACTCAGTTCGCTAGGGTCTACGCCAATCGCCGTTGTGTTGAGGCTGGCAATGGTCAGTTCACGCATGCGCACAGTAAGCACGCCATCTACCAAATCACTACTTGCTCGGTTAATGCCGCTGCCCCGGTAGCCTGCGTCTTCGTAGGCGATGCCAACCTCGCGCACAGCCGCTTGATAGATGTCAAAATCAAAGGCGTCTGAGCGAGATAAGGTTGCAAA
>JBCCOX010000733.1:0-2287 GCA_039025155.1 Deinococcota bacterium
ACAATAATTCTAGAACTACACACACGTTAAGAAAAAGCACTGCTATGTTGAGGGTGACAATTATGCTCACGCTGACACACGTGCATCTTGTTGTGTAAGTAACGCATATCCTACCTCCTTAGCTGGAACTGCGGTCTCATGATGAACGTGTGTCAGCGTGAGCATAATTGTCACCCTCAACATAGCAGTGCTTTTTCTTAACGTGTGTGTAGTTCTAGAATTATTGTAGCGATTATCACTATCGATTACAAATAGATGTGATGTAGCTATCTGTGGGTCAAGCTATCAGCTAAGCCAGGTGACGCTGGCCTATAGCGCATAAGGTGGCTCGCGCGGTAGCATCAGAAGATGATTTTGGGTCTGTACGCAAGTGAGCGGGGAAGCAGCGCGGCGGTTATGGATAGCAGCGGGCAGTTATACGGCGATGCCACAGCAGGCGGCTTTGTCTGGGGTGAACACGACGACACGCGCCTTAAACAAAGCTTAAAACGCTTAGCAGACCGGGCTCGTAACCGTGCACAGGTGCGCCGCATGGGGATTGAGGCAGTGTGTGTCTGTTTGCAAGGTGTACAGACAGATACTGAACTGGCGCGGCTCGAGGCCCTTATTAAAGAAGCCCAACTTGCACCCGTCCTGCGGGCAACCTCTGACCTTGCTGCACTGCACATGGCGGCGTTTACAGGGCATGCGGGTGTGGTGGTTGAAGCAGACCAGAATTTGCGCATTTACGCAGATAGTGGTGACGGTCATCCCGTCTACTACAAACAAACTGCAGGCAGCGCCTACAGCCTCGGACGAGACGCCATGCAAGCTGCGACCGACGCACTTGATGGTATCGGCGAAGCCACGCTTTTTTCGGAAGATGTGGCCAGAATGTACGCAGTGATGAGCAGTGCTGACATGTTTGGCTACATGTACACAACCGGTATTTCCCCCAAAGATACAGTGGATATGGTGGCAGATGTAGTTCGCTGCAGTAACCGAGGTGATACGGTCATGAACCGTTTGGTTGAGTACACCCTACGAGACACGATGCAAGCACTTGAGGCAGCCTTGGAGCGTACCGAGATGCCAGAGCCGCTCGAGCTTGCCCTCTTTGGTCGGCTTTTCGGTGAACGAGATACCCGGAGGCTCATGCGTCGTAACTTATTGCGTAAACTCCCCAACAGCCGCTTAGCAAGTGTTGATTTAGACCCTGACTTGGGAGCTTGTTTGCTGGGGCTCGAGTTACTTGAAGACAACGTGGGACTGGCTGCTTCAGTTTTACGTCAGCAACGCAAGCCAAGTTAGGTTGTCAAGATTTAAGACTACAAATCCCTGAGGTTGTCAGTTTTATCAGTTTTGATGATGTTGTTGAAACACAGTTGTCAAACCATAGCGTTAGGGGTGCTTACACTTCCAACGTGTCTATCTTGATGACATCAAAGATGCTTTCGTGACACAGCTAATACTAAATCCGGTTGATTCTCGAAGAATCAACCCCTGCCAGAGCAGGTAGGATAAGTTACGGAATCCGTGGTGGACGTAATGATGCCTTTAGGCATTATTCGGGATACAAGCGGATTCCGTATAACTACTTATTCAACAATCTCAATGTCAACTTGCTAAGGTTGTTGCAACTGTCTCAGAAACGCCCTGCGCAACCATCAAGGCTTCGGAGTAGCGCATACGGGTAGGGCCAAGTAATAGAAGCTCACCCTGATTTGTGCCCAAGCTAAAACGCGCTTTGACCAGTGCAAAAGCTTCTTCTAAAACAATGGCAAGCGCCTGTTCAAGGTCACTAGTATGAAGTGCTTGGGTGTGTGGTGGACGTGCTTCTACAGGTTGCTCGAGCCGTTCAACCGCTGCCCGTACAAAACTGGGGTCGCTAGATTCGGGTTCATCTAGCAGATTTTTAAGCCCTTCGGTAAACATGCGCGGCGGGTGCATCATAGACCAATTTTTAGCGAGCGCCCGGAAGGTGCGGGCAACTTCTTCTTCAGCGCGGCTGGCGATGTCTTCTAGGGCAACGGGCATGTCACCAACGGTTAAGGCGAGCTGGCGCAGGCTACTTTCGGCCTCGCGCAATGCCCGGTCAGTTGGGGTTGGGTCAAGGTCGAGCATCACTTGGCGAATGAGCCCTGTTTCCAGCACGGCCACAGCGAGTAAACGACTGCTCGAGAGGGCAGAAAGATGTACCTCGAGCGTTAGCAAACTGTCGTCTGCAGGTAAGCTCACCAGCACGGCATAGCCCGAAAGTTGCGCGCTTAAGCTGGCGACCTGTTGCCACAAAGCCTCACCACGAACG
>JBCCOX010000734.1:0-2275 GCA_039025155.1 Deinococcota bacterium
CTTAAAAACACCTTGCCTCTGATACGCTATTTAGCACAATCCCCATCATCAAGCTGATTTCACCACAAAGACGATCTCAAGAAAGCACGTTTCAGACTGCCTTAAAACATTAAATATAGTACGGAGTTCATTGCATCATCACCTTCATCCGTAGTTTGTTCAACTTGCGTCCGCTCGAGTTGAACACAAAACGGTATCAATTACATCAATTTTGTTGCCCCTTATTCAATAAGGGTTTGCAACTTAGGAAACCTGTGGTCTAGGTAGCTTAGCAACTCATCTTGACAGCACGCTGCCAAGACCGCCTCAACCTGAGATTGTCCCAGCACATCTTCTAAAACTCCCACGTATTCACGGGCGTCGTTGAGCGTATTCCGGCTTGGGGATGGATGCTCATGAATGTAAGCAACAAGCTCGAGCGCCTCCTCATAGTGCTCTGTAGCAAGCCACAAATGAACATAGCCGCCCAGTGGAAAAAATAAACTGCGCACCGTACCCGTTGCCTGCGCGTGGTGATAGCTTTGCTGAAGCAGCGTTTGCGCGCGCAGGTAGTCTTCTTCTTTCACGGCAATGTCTGCCAGCCGCTTGGAGGTGGTACTCATACCAATCTGCGTCTGGGTGGCTACTGCCAGATCAAAACTGGTTTGATAATGTTCTTTGGCACGCGCGTAGTCGGCTTGGAAATAAGCTGTGTCACCCAGCCCAAATTGAATACCCACCCGGCTGTTGAGGGCATTGTGGGTAAGCGCAAGTGCGTCTACGGCCTCAAACGACTCACGAGCGTCGTCGTATCTTCCTAGTGCCAAAATAATGTAACTGCTGAGGTTACTGGTCATCAGTGCGTTGAGGATGTCACCTGATGCACGGTAGTAGGTAAGGGCGGCTTGGTAATAGTTTAGCGCGTCTTCAAACTCAGCTTTAGCGTGAGCAACAAACCCTAACCCTTTTGAGGCATTGGCGCGCAGGCGGGCGTCAGCTAACACATCTGCAACAACCATACTTTGTTGAAACGACTGCATGGCAGCATCGTAGTGGGCCATGTCACGTAACAAATAGCCTTGATAACAGTAGCTGTTGCTAAGTGCCTCAGTTGCGCCAAGCGGGTCTAACAAGGTCAGGCTTTGGGTCAGCACGTCCTGCCCTTCGCTAAAATGCCCTAGATTATGGAGTAGCCAACCGTGACGGCCGTATAACTCACCTAAAAAAGCATCTCGAGCCAGGTCTGGTGGAACATCTGCTAACTTCTGCTCAGCAGCCTCAAAAAGTTGGGTGGCAAGGGTGTATTGACCACGAAACTCGAGCAGGTTACTGAACAGTTTCACGTAGCGCGCCAGCGCTGAGTAGTCGCGCTCATCCAAAAGCCAAAACCACGCTTCGCGGAAGTTGTTGAGGTCTTGCTCGAGGCGCAAAAAATCGGTGATGTCCGCTTCTGCATCAGTTTGATTTGCGGAGATCGCTGAGCTAACTGGGCTTGTTTGAGATTGGGCAAGCTTAGGTGAGGTGTACACCTGTGCGTAATAGCTTGCATGGTGCGCTTTGGCCTGATGGGCACGCGCTGGGTAATCTTCAAGCTTGCGGGCTGCAAACTGCCGCAAAAGCTCATGAATGCTGTAACGACCGCCTACAAGACGCAAAAACGCTCTGTCAATAAGTCCCTGAAGCAAAAACGGGGAGGCCTCAGCTATGTGCGCTGCGGCAGGTGCATCAAACCCGCCTTTGAAGATGGCAAGGCGTTGCACCACACTTTGTTCAGTTTCAGAAAGTTGCTGCCAAAAATAGGTAACCGCCGCCTCGAGGCTTTGCTCAGCGCTCCGGGTAGATGCCCGTGTTTTATCTTGTGTTTTATCTTGTGTGTCGTCTAAGGCAGTTAAGTTGGCAAGTACCTTGGCCTTAGTGGTTTCTAACGAAAACGTCGCCAACCACGATGCAACTAGCTCGAGCGCCAAGGGCATGCCTTGCAAGGCCCGCACAATGGCCAGCAGGCAAGGGTAGTCTGCCGGTGTTAGGGTTGTGCGCGACAAAGCTTTGGCTTTACCCACAAAGAGCTGTACGGCACTGTAGGACTCAAAATAATCATCTTCTGCTGTGTCTGGATAGTCTAAACCCGACAGGTACACCACCTGCTCTGCTAGTGACCCCAAACGCTGCCTCGAGGTCACAATGACACTCACCCTAGGGCACTCGTGAAGCAGCCAAGTCAAAAAGCGCGTGTCCGGTAATAGGTGCTCGTAGTTGTCTAGCACCAATAAGATGTGTCCTTGGGCAAGGCGTTCAC
>JBCCOX010000735.1:0-2266 GCA_039025155.1 Deinococcota bacterium
GTCCATTAGCACCGTTTGAGAATAGGCTCGAGCAACCTATCTTCGCAGGCGAGTTTGCGTTCACGGGTTAGCTTGGGTGTGCTCAAGCAAATCCAGTAAAACCTCTCGCAGTGACTCAAAGGTACTTTCCCCCAACCACGCTGCATAGCGCGCTTCAATCTCATCTACGCCGAGTTTGGCATCAACTAAAAACTGCTGACCTTTGTCAGTGAACGTGACCAAACTAGCGCGACCGTCGCTGGGGTCAGGTGTGCGTGATAAGTAACCTTTATCAACTAAATCTTTCACCATTTGGCTGGCAGCTTGTTTAGAAATATCCAAGTTTTTGGCGATGTCGGTGAGGCGTGTGCCTCCGAGACTCGTTGAGGCAATCACACTGATTGATGCTCGGCTAATGTCTGTATAACCTAGACTCTTGAGTTGTGTCAGCGACCTAAATTGAAAGTCCCGTTGTACTTCAAACAACAACCGTCCAATGTGGTAGTGACGCCAAGCAAAGGCATCTTCTTGAGATGGTGTAGATGACGTGTGGGTTGATGGTGTCGTGTTTGGAGAGATCATCACGATCATCATAAATCTAGGGGCGAACTTGGTCAACTAGCTTGACAAAATAGTCAAGTTACTTTACTATCGTTTTATATCTGCTGATGGTCACACTAAACCCAATCGGGAAGTTTCTTCAATAGCATTGTAGACGTTGCTTTGATGTCTTTAGGACGCGCTTGAACGCATTTGAACGCTAGCCTTCCTAAGCTACAACGCAGACAGATTTTAGGGGCAAATTTTGTAACTCGAGCATCCTCGAGCCACCTACTTTTATGGGAGATACAGCTATGATAAAACAAGCACTAACAGCGCATGAATACGATGTCGCCATTATTGGCTCTGGTATTGCTGGCTCGAGCCTCGCCATGATCTTAGCCCGGCAAGGGCTCGAGGTACTGCTGCTCGAGGGCGGCTGCCACCCCCGCTTTGCCATTGGCGAAAGTATGATTTTGGAAACTAGCGAGATGATGCGCGCCCTTGCTGAGCTTTACGATGTTCCTGAACTGGCTTACTTTAGTTCCGAAAACTACTTGCCGGTAATTGGAAGCTCGCATGGCGTGAAGCGTCACTTTGGGTTTTTACACCATCAAGAAGGGCAGCATACAGATGTAACAAAGGCATTACAAGCCGTCATTCCCAAGCAACCCCACGGTCACGAACTTCATCTGTTTCGGCAAGATAGTGATGCCTTTTTAGCTAATAGTGCCGTTAGCTATGGCGTTACCTTACTGCAAAATAGTCGGGTTGAGGCTATCAATGTGCAGAAAGATGGCGTTGTGCTCACAACCTTAACAAGTAACTACCGTGCCAAGTATGTAGTTGACGCAAGTGGGTTTAAGTCGCCCCTTGCTGAGCAATATAACTTGCGGATGTACAACCTCAAAACGCACTCAAGAACGATCTTCACCCATATGGTCAACGTGGGCAATATTCACGATACGCTAGCAACGACGGCATCAACAAAACTACCCTTCGATATGACCGAGGGCACCCTCCACCACGTCTTTGCAGGTGGCTGGTTGTGGGTCATTCCCTTTAACAATCATGCCAACGCCACCAACCCACTGTGTAGCGTGGGGCTGATGCTCGACCCGCGTGTTCATCCGCAACAAGCTGAGCTAAGTCCAGAAGAAGAATTTAAGGCGTTTATGGCACGCTTTCCAGATATTCAATTGCAATTTGTGAATGCCAAAGCAGTGCGTCCGTGGGTACGCACCGGGCGCATTCAGTACAGCAGCAAACAAGTTGTGGGTGACCGTTGGGCCCTGCTGGGACAAGCAGCTGGCTTTGTGGATCCACTTTTCTCAAAGGGACTTTATACCTCGCTGACGTGTGTGTCGGTATTGGCGGACTTACTATTACAAGCGCAACAAGATGGGGATTATTCGAGGCAACGGTTTAGACCCTTAGAAGATAAAACCCTCGCCTTCATCAACACCAACGACCGGCTTGTCGCTGGTGCCTACAAAGCATTTAACGATCACAGTTTGTGGCACAGCTACAGTGTGCTCTGGTTGCTGGGTGCTTACACCGAACTAGTCAAGCTTATGCAGGCACGTATAACGGCATCTGCTTCGGATGAGCGGGCTGAGTATTACCGAGAGACGGCAGCTTTGGAACTGGCTGGTGGTGGGTTTATGGACTTTAAGAGATTGGCAGATCGCATTGATGCCAAGTTAGACAGTACCGTCATCACAGATGCAGCACAGGTCCAGGAAAC
>JBCCOX010000736.1:0-2215 GCA_039025155.1 Deinococcota bacterium
ATTCCTGTTACCGATCTTGACGATCAAGGTGTAGAGTTCCGTGTGGAACAATCTGGTAGCAACTATCAACTTCAAATCAGCATCGGTGATACCATCGCTGACCTTGATGCCAGCCCTGATGTCCTTCTTACTCCTGAGTTTAGTATTAATCCAAGCGTGGCAGAAATTGTGATTGTGCAACCTATTCGAGATGGTAGCAGCACAGGTGAACCCTTGGTTAGTAATTCTGGTGACCCGCTGAAAGTTATTTTGCGAGACACTAACCGTGACCCAATTGTTGGGCGTGAAGTGCGCGCGCAAATTATTTCGGGCAATACGGGTAGAGCTAGACCTTTTAATGGCAATAATTTTGATGGGACTATTTATGACCTTAACGGCCCGACACCTGCGGCTGGTACAGTTGAATGTTTGTTTAACTTTGCTACACCGGATGAAAAGGGAGCAGGACTATCCAATGCTACAATGCGTACGAATACGTGTATTGGACCGTTAGCAATTACCGACCCTGATCGCTTTATTAACAGACCGTTTAACGTTGGCGACGATATTGGCACAGAAAGTGGTCAAAGACTCGTGACCGCTCAGACAAATGTACTTGGTGAAGCTATTTTTACTGGAGATAGCGCACTCATCATTGGTGCAAGTGGAGCCAACTACCGTATTCAGTTTAGTGCAGACGACGGCCTCACGCCATTTGAAGATGTGGCGGCCAATCATGGAGTTGCACCTTTTGCCATAACAGCACCACCACGCAATACCTTTTTCAACAGCATCACTTCAAATGTGTTTCAAGTTGCACCAACCCAAACTGCAGAAGTCCGTTTGCTTGACATTGACACTCCCGATACTCTTGCTGATGCAGCCTCAGATACAGCACTTACAGGGGGCACGTTTGAAGTTACGGCAGGTGCACCCAACATTGTTCGTTACAACGACGGCGCACCCAGAGATTTTGCGATTGGTCTTTATGATAAATATGGCAACCGCGTCAACCGTAGTGACAATCAGATTATTGTTACTAAATTAGGCACAGGAGGTAATAACCTCTATGGACAACAAGCTGGTGCAGCAGATAGCTTTTTAACTGATGCAGGGCGTACGTTTACAACACGTCGTAATAGAGATACTGGTAACAGTATCCAGTTTATTGCGGGGCTTCCCGTACTGAATGGCGGTGCTGCAAACACCAATGATCTTGACGAAGGTAGGCTTATTCTTGCTGACAGTAGCGACGTACAGTATCCAGTAACGAATCCCGCAGCAAGCACCGAAACTGGTGTACGCTTACGCTTTACTGACCTTGCAAGTGGGGTGTTTTATACTACGCCGCCGTTTGATATTCCTTAGCTGCTCAGCCAGTTTAGTTTGAATTATCCCCCCACAGACTACCTGTGGGGGTTTTGCTATAGAGATACACCTAGCAAGCCTCTTGTCATCTGCATGGCTGTATTGCCCTGAGTTACCAGTTTGGGCGTGTAGTTAGCAGAGACAAGCTCGAGCACAACCTCAAGTAACCCCTCTGCCAGCTCATCTTCGGGTATAGCTGAAAGGTTAGCATCTAAATCCGGACTGCTATTCTCTGCGTTTGTCGTCACCTGCACAAGGGGTACAAGCGGATGCACTTGCTGCGGGTAATCAGTAATGTGCGCGAGCATGGCGTGAACGCCCGTGGCAGCGAGTCCTGTAAGGGTCTCGAGCCAGTGGGTGGTAGGCGTCATCATCACAAACAAGCCGGCTTGGTCAGGGTACTGACCATAAGCAAGATTGGGCGTTGGAGCCTCAACTAGTCCTAAAGCGTTTAGAAATACAGCTTGCTGCCATATGGGGTCGCGGTCTGAAAGAACAATTGTGCCACCAGCCGCAACAATTTGCGCAGTTAGTTCAGCGAGCGCATGGGCAACCTTGTCATCTGAGGCGTCATCCGTAAGGAGTGCGAGTTTGAGTGATGCCAAGCTTGTGAGTTGACGGTCGTACGCACTCAGTTCAGCTAAGCGCGCTGTTGCCCACGCATCAATGTTAGTTAGCACGCTAGCAATGCCGCCATCTAGCTGAACACTAGCCCAACCAAACACACCCGCGTCTACGCCGGCATCTTGCAAATAATGGCGCATGGTGTCGTTTTGGGTTTTTTCGCAGCCATGTTCCAAAAGTAATGCCATGCGAACCGCTGGGTGACGCAAGTAGCCCACAAAGGTGCGCGCAAATAACGCCTCAC
>JBCCOX010000737.1:0-2203 GCA_039025155.1 Deinococcota bacterium
CTCGACCAGATCGTAAACCAAATAAGGCTTTTATGCGCCAGAGGGTTGCGTGATGCCCAGATGAGGAACACACCCAGCGTGGCATAAATGCCTAGGATCATCTCAAAATACTCTGAGCGCCCTTGGTCGTGCCAGGCCCAACCCGACGGCCAAATGAGTGAAAGTGGATAAATACCGACAATAAAGATGATGCCTAAAACCAAAAGGGTAATGCTTAAAATGTTCATACGGCGTTGTTCTGACATGCTTGTTCCTTTCAATAACTTGAGGTGTGGCTGGAACCTGAGGTGTAGCTAGGTGATGTGGTTGTGGTGTGAGGGTTAGACAACAGGCTCGAGCCCGAGTGCAAGACGACCTGTAAATTGGTTATAAATACAGTGTCGGTCGGGCCATTGCTTAGAGATAACTGGGCGCTATTGGCAAATGGTTTGTAAGCAGAAAGCAAATAGCCACCTTTGACACGTTTCAAAGTGCCACTTGACTCGAGCCAGTCACGTTCACCAGTGCTCACCAAGACAGCACCATCTACAACGCGCCTCAACAGGGTTGCATCTGCATGACCTTGAAGGTAGTTGAAGACAGTAGCTGCTACGAGCTGGTGATGGATGGCCACGGTGAGTGCTGTTGAGGGGCAGTATTGCGCGAGCATTTTGACAAGATGACACAGGTCACTGTAATCTAGCCCGCTGCCGCCTAATTCTGTGGGAATGGCTGCGGCTAAAAACCCTACTTGTTGAAGTTCAGCGACGTTTTCTGCAACAAGCTTAGTTTCGCTGTCATGAAGTGCAGCGCGATCAGCAAAAACAGGACTAAGGTCACGAAGTTTAGCTAAGAAATAGTTGTAATTGCGTTCGAGTTGGGCTGGTTGAATAGGTGATGGTAGCAACTTACGTTTGAAGTGTGTTCGTAAACTTGTACTCGAGTATCGGCTTGGGTAATAGCTTGTGGCATGTTATAAGTTTCCCTTCGGCTATGGTGTTAGCTTTCCTTGCTGCTCGTACCAGCATAGATAAAGAAACGTTTTACAAAAGACTTACTATCGTTTTATGTGTCCGTTTTTACGTGTTGTGTAACGACCTTGAACATGCAATAGGGGTATTTAGAACTTGGCAACGTGCCATATTCCTACACCTTCACCATGTCAAACTCGGTACACTAAACCCCTATGGCAAAACTTTCTGCGTCTAGTCTGTTAGAGCTTGTGTTTGTTTCTAGTCCGTCCATTCAGGCTGGTGGCGCGCGTGCGCTCGCGGTTCAAACGCACATTCATGTGCCAGACCAGTCAGAAGATGCCTCTACCCACGAGGCAGTAGACGCCCCCGAGTACCACTCGCAGGTGTATCTGTACACGCTTGCCAGTGATGACGCACCCGTGCAACTTACCCACAACGGCACGCGCAACATGCTGCCTGCGTTTAGTCCAGATGGCAGCCGGATTGCATTTTTGTCCAACCGACCCTCCTCTGTTAGTCAGGGTGCTAGTGGTCAGGGGGGCGGGGTCATGCAGCTTTGTGTCATGCCCGCAACAGGCGGTGAAGCTGAGGTTATCAGCCAGTTTGAACGCGGTGTGAGCAGTTTTGTGTGGCATCCAGACAGCGAGCGCATAGCTTTGGTATCTCGAGGTGACACGTTAGAATCTTCTACAGACAGCCCCAAGGTCATCACTAACAAACGCTATAAGTGGGACGGACAAGGCTTATTGCCCGAGGTTGGGCCAAATATTTACCTTGCCAACATCACTAAAGCGAGTATCAGTGCGCTTGTTAAACCAACGAGTGACCCCTCGGGGCTAACCTTTAGTGAAGATGGCAAGTCGCTCTATTACATTGCTGCAGCAGACGCTGCTGCTGAAGACATGTGGCACAAAAGCGTTTGGAAAGTATCCCTCGCCAAAAAGTCACGCAAAGAAGTGTTAGCTGGCGCGCTTGTACAAACGATTACGCTCACAGCAGGTGAAGATGACCTCTACTATGTTGCACCCAGTGAGCCAGATAACTTTGCCAGCCCTACGGGCTTATGGCATCTAGCGCTCACTAAGTCGGCCAAAAAACGTCAGCCGAATTGCATGAGTGCTGAGCTAGAGGTAGTTCCTAGCGTAGGTGGTGACTGTGCGTACGGTCATTATGCAAACACACCTGCCCACGTTGCAGGCGGCTTACTGATTAACCTCAACCGGGCAGGACACAGCGGCTTAGCACTTGTA
>JBCCOX010000738.1:0-2202 GCA_039025155.1 Deinococcota bacterium
GACGTACATCAACGAAGTTAAAACTGAGCGCCCAAAGGTGAGGCAGGCATTGGCTGAGTTAGATGGCATCAAGGTTGAACCATCGGTCACAAATTTTATGATTTTTAGAGTAAGTGACCCAGCGCGTTACTACCACGGACTTATGGAAAAAGGCGTGCTGATTCGCCGTCAGGATCACATTCCGGGCTTGGATGGTTACTTGCGGGTGTCGCTAGGGACGCCTGCTGAAAATGATGCGTTTATTGAGGCGATACAACAGGTTCACACTGAGGTTGGCACTCAAAAGGCTCAACAAGTGATGACATCTGGCAGTAGCAAAGCTGTGGGACTTAATGTATCGGATGGCAGTAATTCTTTAGATGACAGTAGTTCGGAGAAAGCAGTTGATAAAGAGGTTATCTTGTGAGTGAGGTCATCACAACCCGCCACGCGAGTGTTGAACGGCAAACCAATGAAACCTCGGTAAAGGTGGACTTAGATTTGGATGCACCTGCTGGCGGTAAGGTGGCGACGGGGCACGGGTTTATTGACCACATGCTCGAGCAACTCATTCGCCACGGACGCTTCAATCTAACTGTTGAGGGTAAAGGCGACCTCCACGTAGACGTGCATCACCTAGCTGAAGATAGTGGCATCACCCTCGGGCAAGCCTTTGCTGAGGCACTGGGTGATAAACGCGGCATCGAACGCTATGCAGATGCTTGGGTGTCCATGGAAGAAACCCTCGCCCACGTGGTCATTGACATTTCTGGGCGGCCTTACATTGCCTTTGACCCAACGGGTTACGAAGGAGATTGCCAAGGGTTTAACGCGCATCACCTACGGGAAATGTTGCGCGGATTTACGAATCACTTGGGCATCAACTTACACGTGCGGGTGTTGTCTGGCGTGGAAACCCATCATGTTTGTGAGGCAGTTGTCAAAGCGTTTGCACGCGCACTGTGGCAAGCTACCCGCATCACTAGTGACGCACTCCCATCTACCAAAGGGCTCTTATAAAGGGCTTGTGTAAAGGACCACTATGGATACCGTCTTAATTGATTACGGCGCAAGTAACTTACACAGTGTTCACAAAGCGCTCGAGCACGCTGGCTTTAGTGTCTGTTTAACCGACTCTCCGGAGCGTGCGGCCCAAGCAGATGTGCTTGTTTCACCCGGTCAGGGGCATTTTGGGCAAGTGATGGAACGCTTTTTAGCGGGCGGCTATGAGCCAGTTGTACGCGCGCACTTGCGAGCAGGTAAACCGTTTTTAGGCATTTGTGTGGGTTTGCAAATCCTCATGGAAGCCTCTGAAGAAGCGCCAGATGTGCCCGGCTTGGGTCTACTGGCTGGGCGAGCCCGGCGTTTTCCCGAAGGTAGCGGCCGAGAGCGCGTGAGTGTGCCGCAGATGGGGTGGAATCAGCTTTTTTTTCAAGGCAATAGCCCTCTGTTTGCAGGCATTAAAGACGGTGCGTTTGTGTACTTTGCGAACTCTTACTATGTTGAATTTGACGAAGCTGTTGTACATGCGTCGGTGTGTGCTGAGCCTACAACCTCACAAGCACAGCCACAGGTCACAAGTGCCGTGACCCATTACGGGCGGGTAAGTTTCCGCAGTGCGGTATCCCTTGGGGCGATTCACGCAACTCAATTTCATCCTGAAAAAAGTCAGCACGTGGGCTTGCAGATTCTTGGTAATTTTCACCGCCACGCAGGGCAAGTGCTTGCTGACCTAGCATCACAAGCCTAATTATAAGTTGTGGATGTACATAGCAAACATCTAACGGCAATGTTTGCATCAATAAAGTGAAGACACAGCCGCGTAAAACTTGGTAAGGTGTGTTTTGATTACAGTTGATAAAGATGATGATGTCAGATATTGACAAAGATGAGTGTAGGGTTGATAGGTGGCTAGTGCAGCAAAAATGTATACACGCTGTGCCAGCGACCCCATCCGCAGCAAACGATCCAAAACATTCTTACTGATACCATTTCCGGTTATTTTGGTAACAAAGTAACCCGAGCAGTTCCGAGCGGCACGCGAGACAACTTGCGAGTAGAAACAGATACTACTAAGTCCGTACTAGATAGATGAGAATCCCGCAGGGATTTATGATATGTTTTTTCGGGCTTAGTATAAGATGAACAGCAAGACAAACTAGCAAATACTTCAGTTAATTATGCAGAACAAACGTAACAATAGCAAAACTATTAAACCCCTAA
>JBCCOX010000739.1:0-2195 GCA_039025155.1 Deinococcota bacterium
CGGGTGTGAGGCCAGCTTCAATCACTAACGGGAAGCGTTCGGCTAGAATCTCTGGATTATCAACTTGAATACCGTAGTTGTTGCTGTTTTGGTAGGGCTCGAGCATCCATGCAGTTAAACTACCCAGCGCGCCGTCAGCAAAAAACTTAGTACCGCCTACCTGGAAACGTGTGCCACCCTGACCAGTCGCAAGGCCAAGCTCGAGCGCAGCCTCCGCATGTTTGTGGGGAATACAACTCCAAACGCGCAAGCCGTAGTCATCTTGACTGGCAGTTTTAGCAATGTGCTGCCAGTAACTTTGGGGTTCGTATCCCATCGTGTGCACTGTGGTGACGCCATAGCCAGCTAAATCCTGAGCGGCAGCCTCCAAAGCTTCATCCATTGCCTCATCTGAAGGTTTGGGGATGATGTCTGTGACGAGATTTGCGGCCAGTTCCAACAATGTCCCGCTCGGTTCACCATCATCACCCTGGACAATTTTGCCTTGCGGCGGGTCGGGCGTGCCGGCGTGAATGTTAGCGGCTTCTAATGCCCTCGAGTTCACCCAACAACTGTGAAAGTCTTGCGAGTAGATAAACACTGGGTGATTTGGCGCAACTCGGTCGAGGTCGGTTTTAGAGAGGCTTTGTTTGCCCCAGCGCACCACGGAAAAACCCGCGCCTAAAATCCACGTGCCTGGTGGGATAGTAGTCGCTTTTTTGGCAATTTGCTCGAGCGCGCCCTCGAGCGTCGGCGTATCCGCAAAGTCTAAGCGAGAGAGTTGCAAGCCGTGTAGCATCAAATGCACATGGCTATCATGAAAACCGGGTAGGGCGCAACGCCCGTCTAGGTCAACCGTTTGGTAACCCGGTGCAGCGTGGGCTTGAACTGCCTCAAGGTCGCCACAAGTTACTATTTTGCCTGCGCGAATGAGTACAGCCTCAGCCCGAGGCTGGCTGTCGGTCATGGTGAGTATCGTGCCGTTGGTTAGAAGAATATCTTGCACAGCAAGTAGTTTAACGGCCTTATCTCGAGGATATAAACATCAGCGTATACAGGGTTTTGTGCTATTTATTCTCGAGGGCGTTAGGTTAACTCACCATACTTTGAAGCAGAAAGTTCACGAACCAAGTAAATCATCTGTCCAAGGTGATGGTGAAAGTGAGCGAGGGTTCTCAAAAACGCATCTAGCCTTGTGTCTTTTATGTTGCCAACAGCATAAGGAGCTGTCCAGCTCGAGCTGTCCTGACCTTCCAAGGTGACCACAACCATATCAACAGCTTCTTGTAAGCGCAAAAGAGTCTCTTGCTTAGGGTAGTGGTTGGGGTCGGTAAATTCAAGCTCCCGCTGCCGCACGTAGCCTGTATCCGCAATATGCGTCCCGATGAAATGATTTAAATTGCCTGTGAGGTGAAGAACAAGATGCCCAAAACTGTTGCCATAGCTATAAGGATTATGCCAAAACTGCGCTTCAGTCAATGTTTGAGATAAATCTTGGACGCTGTTGTTGTAATCTTGAAACGAGTAAATGAGTGACCTAGACAGCGTAGCTGATAAATTATCCATAGTCGACCTTAACATCCCCCCAGAGTTGATTACATGCCTCGGATGCATCATATTCATCCATAAAATTAGACCCATAGCTAAAGGGGTGTGATCGGCAAAGATCACCACTCAGACACACTTGGGGCAGGTTCGCTAAACTCCTCCTCATGAGACCCCGCCCTATGAGATTTCGTCTTGGTGTGCTGCTGACAAGTGGGCTTGCACTCGTTTTGATGATGTACGTATTGCTCGAGGGCTTACCTAACCGTCTTGTCTATGGGCGACGCTATGCTGCGGCTAGGCAGATTATTCAAAAGGTTGATGCCTACCTCGAGCATCACAGCACCTTACCAACGAGTGTCAGTGACTTGGGGCTAACTGCCTCTGAAACATCCCCAGCCTACTACCGCAAACTCACTGAGGGGCACTATCAGGTTTGGTTCGGAACCAGCTTAGGGGAGTCTGTTGTCTATGATTCACAGACTGAACGCTGGGAAGAACGCTGACGTTCATAACCACCAAACAACTACAGAGGATGTTGCAACCGTTGCTAACGTTCATGTGGGTACATGGCACGCAAGTGGTCATTACACGATGGGTTGATACGTCACAAATTTGAGTACTGAACGAACCTTTTTACCCCACGTTAATCTCGTACCCTCAAAGCAGAG
>JBCCOX010000740.1:0-2168 GCA_039025155.1 Deinococcota bacterium
CGTGTGGGTTCAAGTCCCATCCTCGGCACCATGCTCATGAATCATACTCGTGAGTGGCATGACGAGAGACATCTTAAGAGGTGTCTACGTAAACCTCACACAGAAGCGCTAGGGCTTAGCTCTAGTGCTTTTTTGTTTGGGGAGACTAAGCTTCTTTATGTGCAAGATATTGCTTGGCTAGCTCGAGCAGCACCATCTCTAACAGGGTTACATTATCCGTAGTGCCAAGCTGGGCCAGCGCTTCCTGCCAGCGGCGAGCGTCTCTTGCTAGCGCTAAAAATTCATGACCGTGCCAGCTTAACTGCGCTCTGACCACGATGCTACCTGCATCTTCAAAAGGAGCACTTTGTAACCTCAACCAGCCAACTTCAACCAGCAAGTTGAGGTGGTAGCTGGTGACCTCTGCTGAATAGTTTGCAAAGTCGAGCAGCGTGCCGTCCATGGTGATGCCTGAAACGGTGTAAGTAGGGTGTTGCTCGAGCCGCAGCAAAATGTCCCGCAGTAAGTCAAGATGCCGTTTCACAAGACCTATTGTACGCCGTTGATGGGCATGTTGCTGATAAAGTGCTATCACAGTTCATACACGCTGATTGAGGCTTTACCCAATCCTTATCAATCCTTTATCAAGCTCTGCTCTTAATAGTGTGCAGCAAGGATGTTTTATGCATCCCAGTAGAGCTATATGAAGGAGTAAGTTCATGAAAACGATGTTCATAGGGTTATGTGTGGTGCTACTCAATACAGCGGTTGTTCAAGCGCAGCGTCTCAACCTTGAGCCCGGTTTAAATGCCATGGCCCGCAATGGTGTTCCCGAAGGTTGGACTGAAGTTGCGTGGTTAAGTGCAGATGGTGAGATGACTGTTGGTATGTCGCAAGAGGGGAGCTTTGAGGTTGTGCTCGAGCTTAGCGGCCTCGTCCCAGAAGGAACCTATGCAGTTTGGGGGGCAAGCAGAGGGACATTTAGCGTTCGCATTCGCCCTATAACAAGTAATACGCCAGATGCCTTTGTTGCCAGTGCTGAGGGTACGGCGTTACATACCGTAAACATTCCTGCTGACAACAACCATCGGTTTTTAATTATCACCTACCACCCAGACGGTGTATCTGCTGGCAACAAACCCGGTGATGACGCTTTTGGTCACTTTATTGCCGAGTTTCCAGAGCCTATCAATTAGAGATGGGGTGACAAAGCGGTCTTAAAGAAGGCTGCTTTGTTATTATCTTGCCAGATGTTGTGCCAGAGGACGTTGTACTGAAGATTAGTAGAGACCGTTACATCAGTAAGTCAGATTTAATTTGGAAGATATGACTGAACTTAACTGCTAATGGCGTGACAGCCTCAACTTAGGATAATGACATTGCATAATGCTGCCACAAATACTGTCAGTGACGCAATCTTCGTATGTACTTATGATAAGGGTGAACGATGCTGCTGAAGCTGTCATCAGAGACCTCGGATAGCACCTCCCAACATGATACCTTAAAACCCTTGTGAGTTTTCCGTTTAAAACCTACCGCACCGGACAACGCGAAGCCATTGACGCCGCGCGTGAGGCTTTTGACGCAGGTAAACGCTTTGTGATTATTGAAGCGCCCACCGGGTCGGGTAAAAGCGCCATTGCGGTCACGTTTACACGGGAGGCCAGCAGTGCCTACATCCTCACGGCACAAAAGATTTTGCAACAGCAGTATGTGAGTGACTTTCCAGAACTGGCCTTAATCAAAGGGCGCAGCAACTACCCTTGCGAAATTAATCCGCTGACCAACGCCAGTGCAGCACCTTGTTTTTTGCGCTACAAAGATGTTCGCTGCGAAAATTGCAAGTATTTTGCGGCCAAAGAAAACGCCATGGCCGCGGGCAGTGTCGTCACTAACTATGCCTACTATTTGGCAGAACTCAACTACTCAGGTGGTTTTGAAAAGCGCGACTTACTAATTTTAGACGAGGCACACAACACTGAAGCCTCCCTCATGCAGTTTTTGACTGTGACCTTAAGCGAAAGTGACGTGATGCGCTACGGGCTCGAGGGGCTGCCGCCCTTCATCGAAGACGACAGCCACTATTTTGAGTACCTCGAGACACTCTTACCTGACTTGTGGGACTTGCATGGGCAAGCGGATACTGCTCTCAAAAAAGCTTCCGACCCAACTGGGCCAGTAGCCCTTGA
>JBCCOX010000741.1:0-2167 GCA_039025155.1 Deinococcota bacterium
AGCTGATGCAAAATTATCTCTCAAGCGTGCGTTAGACCTAGCTGAGCCTGAGGGGTACGTGCAGGTGTTTGTGGATGAGGGTGAGCCACTACAAAAACGCATCACGGACCTTGCGGATGCATCTACCTACGCCGCCACGCTCAAACAAGTATTTGCTGCTCAGATGGACAAAGTGAAGCCTCAGCTTGCTCAGTCTGTTCAAGTTGTATCTTCAGATGTTGATGACAGCCTCATTGAGCCGTTGACAGCTCGAGAACTAGAAGTATTACACCTTATTGCTGAAGGGCTATCCAACGAAGACATCAGCAAAAAGTTGTTTCGGGCGCTTAGCACCATCAAAGGGCACAACCGCACTATGTTTGCCAAGTTGCAGGTACGCAACCGCACCGAAGCCGTGGCCCGCGCGCGTGAGCTGGGGTTGTTGTAGGCGTTTCCAGCCTCACACTAATCCTTAAACCAATACTCAACCCAATACCTAAACCAATACCTAAAGCCATACTTTAGTAGCTTTTGGATCATACCTGTATGCACTTATGCTCCAGCTAGGTTGTTTAACACCATATCTTCATCAACCTAAAAGGAGTCGTGAAATGACATCTAAGACATCTGGGACATCTGACCAAGTTACGCACAGTTTGAAAGTGCTCGAGACCAAAGCAACACTCTCCAGTTTGTGGGTATTCGTCCTCATGAACATCATTTTTCGAGACTTACACGAGTTTGCAAAGCCCAGCTTTTTAGCTGAGGTGATGACCGGCAGCATCAACGGGCAACCCCTCAACGAAGCGTTGTTTTTACTGGGTGGGATCATGATTCAAGTGCCTATAAGCATGATTGTCTTGGCTCGAGTTCTACCTGCCCGCGCCAACCGCTGGGCAAATGTGCTGGGCATCGTGTATATGGTAGCGACGATTTTCATCTTTGCTCCCGGCGACATTGACGACACGTTTCACGCGGCTGTTGAGCTACTCGCTCTAACGGGGATTGGCTACCTAGTGTGGCGTTGGCCGGGGCAAACCCAAGCTCGTCGGGGGCGGTCGGGACAGTTCCAACATGCGCCCACCCTCAATAGATAAGGCCTCAACAGATAAGACCTCAACAGATAAGGAGGCATGTATGAAAACTATTAGCTGTCCAAGTTACGGTCCGCCTGATGTACTACACCTTGCAGAACGTCCCAAACCTGTTCCTGCTGACAACGAACTACTCATTAAAATTCACGCCACAACAGTGTCTGTGGCAGATTGCCGGGTACGCGGATTCAACATACCCAAAGGTATACGGCTGCCAGCCCGTTTCATCTTAGGATTCAGACGCCCTAAACGAACTGTACTCGGCGCTGAACTTGCCGGTGAAATTGAGGCGGTTGGCACTTCGGTACGCCGTTTTAAGCCGGGTGATCAGGTGTTTGCCAGCGCGCTGCCCCAGTTTGGCGCGTATGCCGAGTACATCTGCTTAGCTGAGGACGCTGCCGTTGCCACAAAACCAAGCAATATGAGTTATGAAGAGGCGGCCACCGTGCCGATTGGCGCGCGCACAGCGTGGCATTATTTGCGCAAAGGCAATTTACAAGCTGGGCAGCACGTGCTTATTTACGGGGCGTCCGGCAGTGTCGGTAGTTACGCGGTGCAACTGGCAAAATATTGGAGTGCTACGGTGACGGCGGTGTGCGGCCCAAGCAACCTCGAGCTGGTTCGTTCGCTAGGTGCAGATAAGGCAATTGACTACACGCGCAGTGACTTTACTCTCAACGTAAACCGCTATGACGTGGTGTTTGATGTTGTTAACAAAGTACCCTTCAGAGCGTGTCTGCGCGCGCTTAAAGCAAATGGCAGCTATTTGAATTGCACCTCACCTGTGCCTAGTTTGCAGATGTTGTGGGCGATGCTTACGAGTAACAAAACATTGATCTTAGGGCAAAGTCCGCTGGAACGCCCGGACGAACTCGAGTCTATCAAAACCCTCATTGAAGCTGGCAACCTCCGCACGGTGATTGATAGTTACTACCCGCTCGAGGACATTGTGGCTGCCCACCGCTACGTTGACCTTGGTCACAAGAAAGGCAACGTTGCCATCACCGTGGTCGCGCCAACCTCAACTCACACTCGACATTCTGATGAAAAGCAAGAACCTAACGACACAGTACTACCAATAGAAAGGAGCTTAG
>JBCCOX010000742.1:0-2132 GCA_039025155.1 Deinococcota bacterium
GTTAGACCTCTGGTTATTCTTGCTACCCTCGCTTATCTTCTACTTGCTAAGCTTAACCTCCTTTTAGGACGTGATCTTCTCAAGCTTCATGACACTCTTATGGCGATTCGTTAACCTTGCTCACCCCTCAGTTATAAATAACGACGTGCCGCCCAGCGTTCTGTCCGTTATTCGGGTGATGATGCCATCTGCAGCCGCATAAATAGGCGTACCCCGAGTTGCAAAAATGTCTTGCCCTTCGTGTCTGCGCCCACCTGAGCGAGGTGCGCCCCAGGTATCTGCAACTTGCGATACCCGTATGCCTTGAACAGGCATAAGCAAGGTGGCATCAGGTTCTTGTAGAGACAAACGTGCTATGCGGAAGGGCAGTATGAGTTGCTGCCAGCGGGGATTATTTTGGTTAGCAGCAGCAATGCTAATCAATAGCAACAAACACCCCAGCACAAACGCGGTAATACCTGATCTACGCATAGTTCAATTAGACCAAAATGTATCTCTGAAAAGTTAGATGTAAACGTCATCTTACGTTCACGGTTCTCAACAACCTCAATCGACTATCTGTTGTTAGACATCTTTGCAGCAGGTATCAACTGTCTTGTGCTAGCCTAAACTCGGCTCGAGGAAAGGAACTTCATCATGGCATATCAAAATTTGAGGTCAGGTGTACCCTTACTTGCTGTTCTGTTGATGATGGTCTTAGCTGCTTGCGCTGACGACCGTGGCCCCGGTGACACCGTTGACCCGCCTCCACCTTCCGTCATTGATGGTACTTGGATCGCGATGGGAAGTTTTGTGACGGGTGCAGCCAGCGGAGATTACGACATCACCCTCGTGTTAGATGAAACGAATGGTACGATTGTCACCGCGCTAGCAGGACAAAATGACATCACCGTGACCCTCACCGAGCCTAACTCAACCATCCTGAGCTATAGCGCTGAAGGTGACCCTAGTTTTGTGGTGGGCACGTTTATCGGTAATCAAGTGATGCTTAGCAGCAGCTTTGAAGGTGGTGTGACGGAGTCGCTCGAGGCTACTGTCAACGGTGCGTTAGATGCGACTAACACAACCATTCGCGGTGATCTAGTGCTGGGATTTCTCGAGCTATCTGTCGACACGCCCATAACCCTAGTCAAACAGTGACAACCAACTTCAAGATCAAGTCATTTTCGCCGAAAACGGTATCGTCTATTGTCATCAATTTAAGCACAACGCGTTTATCAATATTTTTAGTACGCGTAAGCTAGAACACGCTCCAATACACCTTCAGCCTTGCAAGATAACCTATGGCATCCCCCACTAATATCAGTCGCCGTAGATTTCTCAAACTTATGGCTGCAAGCAGTGCCGCCGGGCTGTCGGGAATTACTTACAGTTGGCAGATTGAACCGCGCCGACTTGTTGTACGTGAGCACACCCTTCCAATTAGCCGCTTGCCCACTGCATTTGATGGCTTTCGCATTGTCCAGCTCAGTGATCTTCACATTGACCCGCAGTATCGTTATGGCTTTATTGCTGAGGCAGTCGCTACTGCCAATGACCTAAACCCTGATCTTGTTGTGCTTACAGGCGACTACATCACGCAAGATGCCAGCGCTATGCCTAAACTCGCCAGCTACTTAGCAGAGCTTCAAGCAAACCATGGTATCTACGCTATTTTTGGCAATCATGATGTCTGGGGCGGCAAACGTGGCACTGTACAAACTGCTTTCCAACAGGTTGGCATTCCTCTACTCAATAATACCCACGTCATCCTCAGTCAATCAGATGAAAAGCTGATATTAGCTGGACTTGATGATGGATGGGGTGGCCGTCCTGATTTGAATACCGCGTTACATAACACACCAGACAACCCTGTCGTACTGCTTCTACATGAACCTGACCTTATTGAGCAACATGCGCATGACCCACGTATTATCTTACAACTTTCAGGTCACAGTCACGGTGGGCAAATTAGGCTTCCTAATGTTGGCGCACTTTACTTGCCACGCTATGGGCAAAAGTATGACTATGGTCTTTACAAGGTTGGTAACATATGGCTGAACACCAACGCTGGATTAGGCATGACAAGTTACGGACTTACGACACCACCTGTGCGGTTTAACTGCCCACCAGAAATTAGCTTGATGATATTA
>JBCCOX010000743.1:0-2104 GCA_039025155.1 Deinococcota bacterium
CAACGTTTCTATCCTGATATTATCGAACAGTCTAGAACTCAGCAGTCTAGAACTCAGTAGTTAAGGTGCGTGTACGTCTGCCTGCCAGTAGCGAACTCGAGCAACCGGTGAGCCAGCTAAGCGACGTAAGGTAGCCAGTTGACCGATGTGCGTTGCCGTGTCTAAAAGGGGCCCGTGGAGAGCCTGCTCGAGCGTCATGGGGTTACCTTCATGGACGTGTTTGCTTGCAAATGCACTGTCGAGGTCCGCTAAAAACGCATCTGCTCGAGCGCAACTTGCTGACCAAGTAAGAACTTCCAATGAACGCCGTTCATGAGCTTCAAACAAGGTCAGTGTGAAGTCAGCTAGTTGGCTAATGTGATCAACAATCTCTTGCGGCGTGCGGGTATCTTCACCCACATTAAAACTCGCAAAGCTATCATCTGTACCATCACACACGTGGTTTAGCCGGAAGCGCAGCCCAGCAATGAGGTGGCGTAAGGTGGCTATATCCATAATCTGGCTAAAACCGTTTGAATGATGGCGGTTCGTCCCCCATGGACTCGAGCACAACTACAGCTGCAGCTTGGCCTTTACTGTGAGTCAAACTCAAGTGCGCCCGCAAGTTGTACTGTTGCATCACGCTGCTGATGGAGTCTGCAAAGGCTAGGCGCGGTTCGCGTCCGCTGCGCACCACCCAAACGTCGCGCCAGCCGTGGTTTTCAAACCAGCACTTTTGAAAGGCCTCTTTAGCTGAAAACCGCGCTGCCAAGCTGGGTAAGGGATTTTTCTTTTTGAGGCAGTAGCTAATTTCCGCCTCTGTAAAATGGCGTTCTAGAAATCTATCTTTGTGACTGTTCCACACTTTTTCAATACGGTCGAGTTCAATCACGTCGAGGCCGACAGCAACCACCATCACTAACCCTCCTTTGGTATGGCGTGACGATAAGACGTTTGTAAACCTAGGGGATACGATGGCGTCAGGAAGATAACATCATTATGCATTAAAACAAGATTATGCATTAAAACAAGATTATGCATTAAAACAAAATTGTGCATTAAGACAAGATTGTGCATTAAGACCAAGCTTCACGAGGCTCAAGTTCAATGACGCTATCCTCACTGGCTAAATAAGCAAGCTTAGCCATGCCCAAAAACAAGCCGTGTTCAACCACCCCCGGAATAGCTGTGATGATGGGGGCTAAATCGTGAGGTTGCCACGTTTGCCAGCGGCAATCGAGGATGATGTTATGATTGTCTGTAATGAACGGTGCGTCATCATGTGTACGCAGACTGACGGTAGCACCGAGTTGCTCGAGCTCACGGGTCACAACAGCCTCAGCTAAAGGGATGACTTCAATAGGTAGTGGAGATTTTTCGCCCAAGGTAGTCACCTTTTTACTGTCATCTGCAATCAAAATGAGCAGGTCAGCGCGCGCTTCCACAATTTTTTCGCGGGTCAGTGCGCCCCCCAATCCCTTAATGGCATCGAGCTGCGGGGTAAGTTCATCCATGCCGTCAATAGCTAGATCGAGCCCGCCTTCAAACGGCATCATGGGAATGCCAAGGGCGCGCGCTTGGGCGTCACTGGCATTCGAGGTTGCAACAGCTTGAATACCTGCTAGCTCACCCTTTTGAAAGCGCTCGCCGATAACATCAATGGCATGTTTAGCCGTGCTACCACTACCCAAGCCAAGTTTCATACCAGGTTGTACGTGGTGGGCAGCTTTTTCGGCGGCGGCTCGTTTGAGGTCATCTATACTCACGTTGGGACTAACCTGCCTGCAAGTCGGTTAGTTTTCTAGCAACATCACTTACGTGGTCTTTGGGTTTGACTTTGTACATGGCTTCAGCAATGTTGCCGTCTGGGTCAATGATAAACGTTGAGCGAATCACACCCATGTAGGTTTTGCCATACATTTTCTTTTCGCCGTAAGTGCCGTAGTCAGTGGCAATTTTACCGTCTTCATCACTTAACAGCGGGAATGGTAAGCTGAACTTGTCTTTAAATTTATCGTGGGACTTGAGGTCATCCGCAGAGACACCTAGCACTTTGGCGTCTAGGCCGGGTAGCGCGTCACGAAAATCGCAGGCTTCGGTGGTGCAACCGGGAGTATCGTCCCGG
>JBCCOX010000744.1:0-2076 GCA_039025155.1 Deinococcota bacterium
GACACTTTATAAATCCCTGCGGGCTTTATGCCGTTTCCATCAGAATCAGTTGCTTTTTCTACACCTTGGTTGTCTCGCTAATGCTCGGAACTAGGTGGGTTAATTCCTTAGGGAATTAACCGGAAAGGGTATGACCTTGATAGAAAGCTTGCTGCACAGTACACGCATCACCGAAATTGTTGGCGACATGATCAAAGTTCACGCGCCCGGGGCTGCCCTTGGGCATGTGGCGGTGATTGATCATGAAGGCATGGATACCTCGCTTGCGAGGGTTGTAGAACTTGCTGGGGACACCGTGAGTTTGCAGGTGTTCACTGGCGCTGGCGGCCTCTCGACGGCTGCCCGCGTGCGTATGCTCAACGAACCCATGCACGTTGCTTATTCAGACAACGTGCTGGGGCGGGTCTTTGACGGCCTCGGTCAACCCATAGATGGCGGCCCAGCGCTGGAAAGTGAACGGCGCATCTCGATAAGTAGTCCGACGGTTAACCCAGTCATGCGGCGTTTACCGCAAACCATGATTGAAACCCGCGTGCCCATGATTGATGTTTTTAACAGCTTGGTGGAAAGCCAAAAGATTCCTATTTTTTCGGTCGCGGGTGAACCTTATAACACGCTGCTAGCGCGAATTGGCTTTCAGGCAGATGCTGACATCGTCATCTTTGGTGGGCTCGGGCTTATCTACGATGACTATCACTTTTTTAAGACTGCATTTGAAGATCACGGCGTATTTTCACGAGTGGTGATGTTTACCAACCTTGCGTCTGACCCGGTGGTGGAACGTTTGTTAGTTCCGGATATGTGCCTTGCCGTGGCAGAAAAGTTTGCCGTTGAAGAGGGTAAACGGGTACTGGTGTTACTTACGGACATGACCGCCTTTGCAGATGCCATGAAAGAAATTGGCGTGGCGCTCGAGCGCGTCCCCGCGACTCGAGGCTACATGGGCGACCTTTACACCCAACTTGCCCGTCGTTACGAAAAAGCCTGCGACTTCAAGGGGCAAGGCTCGGTGACTATTTTGAGTGTAACCACCATGCCCGGTAATGACGTCACCCACCCCGTGCCAGATAACACCGGCTACATTACCGAAGGGCAGTTTTACTTGCACGACGGTGTGATTGATCCGTTTGGTTCGCTTTCGCGGCTTAAACAGCGGGTCATTGGCAAAGTGACTAGGGATGACCACGGCGCGCTCATGAACACCATGATTCGGTTGTACTCGAGCGCGCAAGACGCTGAGCGCAAACAAGCTATGGCCTTTGAACTAAGTGACTACGACCTCCGGCTTATTCGCTTTGGCAAGCTTTTCCGCGAGCGGTTTATGGATGTCGACGTGTCGCTGTCACTTAATGACGCCCTCGACCTGGGTTGGCAAACCTTGGCAAGTTGTTTTAGCCGCGCTGAGCTACTTATGAAAGATGCCTTGCTGGACAAGTATTACCCATCCTCTGAAGATACTCCCACACCACCCCCAGGACAGGCAAATGAGGCACCCTAATGGCCCAACTGGCAATGAACAAAAGCGAACTTCAAAAACAGCGCCGTCAGCTGGCGCTTTACGAGCGGTTGTTGCCATCGTTAGAACTCAAACGTCAACAACTTCGGGCTGAGGCTGCCAAGGCAGAGCGTGAATTGCGGCGACTCGAGCACGACCTCAGCAGCCTCAAGCAAGACACTGCTCGAGCCATCCCCATGCTCGCTGCTAGCGACCTTGATTTAAGTGGTTTAGTACAGCTCAAAAATGTTCACATTCAAGATGACAATGTCGTTGGTGTACGCGTGCCAGCGTTAGTGAATGTTGACCTCGAGCTTGCCAGCTATGGGTTTTTAGCCCGCCCTCACTGGGTGGATGTGTGGCAAGCACGATTGCAAGAGATGGTGCGTTTAGAGGTTGCCATCAACGTGGCACGGGTACGGCATGCACGGCTCGAGCAGGCTGTGAAACGCACCACCCAACGCGTCAACTTGTTTGACAAAGTGCTCATCCCGAACGCTCAAGAAACCATCCGCCGCATTCAGATTTTTTTGGCGGATGCCGATCGCGCTGCCGTGGTGCGAGCCAAACTCGCCAAACAA
>JBCCOX010000745.1:0-2069 GCA_039025155.1 Deinococcota bacterium
CACCGACATAACTGAGGGTGGTGCGCACGTCTCAGTGGACGCGCTTGGTTCAGCCGTCACCTGTTTTAACTCGGTCGCCAATTTACGCAAGCGCGGTAAGCACATTCAAGTTGGCTTGATGGTAGCGGGTAACGCCCACGCAGCCGTCCCGATGAACAAAGTGATTGCCCATGAGTTAGAGATTCTTGGCAGTCACGGGATGCAAGCTCACAGGTATCCACAGCTTTTGAAGATGATTTGGGCAGGTAAGTTAGCACCGGACAAGCTCATTCAGAAAACAATCCGCCTCGAGGAGGCTCCCAACGCCCTCGTCACTATGGATAGTTTCTCCGGGATAGGTATAACAGTTATCGACAGGTTTTAGTGAGAGATGCAACCTAACTTGACAAAACCCAAGCTACTCATTCTAGATGATTATGAAGGTGCGTTGGCGGCTGCACCTGCGCTCAGTAAATTACGTGACCTTGCTGATGTCACCATCATGAATCAACCGATTGACGTTAATGGTGACGTAGATCTAGCGCAATATCAGGTGATGTTTGCGTTGCGGGAGCGAACCGAGATTGATGCGGCGTTGTTGGCACACTTTCCGAAGCTCGAGCTCATCTTGCAATCAGGCGGCCACGCCTACCATTTAGAGCGTACGGCTGCCTCAGCAAAGGGTATTGTGGTAGCTCTAGGACGTGGCGCGCAGAATCCTAAGGTCGTTATGCCAGAACTCACGTGGGCGCTCATTTTGGGGTTAAACCGTCAACTTTACCTCATCCACCAGCAAATGGTCGCGGGCATGTGGCCAGAGATCATCGGCATATCGCTTCATGGTAAGACCTTAGGCATTTTGGGCTACGGTCGGCATGGGCAAGCCGTTGCCAATATTGCCAAAACCTTTGGGATGAGGGTTATCGCATGGGATAGGGGCAAACCCTACCCAGCAGGTGAAGATGTTTTCCGCGTTCCACTCGAAAAGCTGATGGCAACTGCAGATGTTGTGACCATCCACTTAAAATTATCAGATGAATCTACGGGGCTGGTAAGTCGTGAGCTACTCACCAGCATGAAGCCAACAGCGCTACTCATCAACACTTCTCGAGGTGCCATCGTTGACGAAAACGCGCTCATTGAGGTGTTATCTGCTGGCAAAATTGCAGGTGCTGGGCTGGACGTTTTTGCAACCGAACCCTTAGCTGCTGACAGCCCGTTGCGGTCACTGTCTAACGTCATTTTGACGCCGCACATTGGTTGGAAAGTGGACACCGTTTTACACGAATGGATGGCGATTGCAGCGGATCAGCTTGAAGCCTGGCTCAATCATCAACTTGATGCCAAATGGGTCATGAATCCTGAGGCGATGGACGTACAACGGGACCGAATAGGGTCACTCCATTAGCAACATCTTTAAGGCAATACCAGCTTAAGGACCACACTCAGCCTGCTCGAGATCATCATTAAGTTCTTCAAGTAGTGGCACAAGTGTATCCAGTGCCGGGTAGCGGTAGGGTTGCTCCTCTGAAAACACAAACGACCCTTGCTCACCCTCGTGCTGCCAACTCAGGTCATAAATGGTGCAGTTGCGGCATACTGATTCACGTGGGCGTGGCGGTGCATTCTCACTTCGTTCTGTCAAAAACTGCTCAAAAGATTGGTATAACGCGGCTGTTTGTTCAGGTGCTAGCGTCAGCATGCACTCGCTAAACATGGGACTTGTAAAGGTGATGGTGGCTTGCTCGAGGTCGACATCATCATTCAAAATCCGCTCAACCTGAATACTGCTGTACCCGCCTAGCGGCGCACTCCCTTGAATGTGTGCTAGACGCAGACTGAAGTTAGGAAGACTCAGCTCGCCTATGGTAGCAAGTACAGGTGTCCAGTAGACCATGCGGCGGTACAGAAAGTCGTTGCGCGTTACATCTATAAGTAGCTCACTGCCAACAGCTCGCCCCCACCACAGCCGTACGTGCAGAAGTTCATCGTTGACCCAAGTTGCTTGGGGAGCAACATTGGCATGATTGTGTACATACAAAGACAGGACTTTGTCGCCTTGCTGAATAAACAGCGTGCTGTGCCACGGG
>JBCCOX010000746.1:0-2027 GCA_039025155.1 Deinococcota bacterium
CAACACACCTCTCAGCGGACTTGGTATCTGGTTTCATCAGCCAATGACTGCTAAATCACTGAGCACACTTGCCAAGAAAGTACGTATGTGATGACCCTACAAAAACACCATTTAACCACTCTATTTATTATCGGATGGATGCTTGTTTTAAGCACAACAACACTCGCTCAAACCCAGTACTACGTACATCCTGACGGCTCAAATGATAATGACGGGCTCTCGCCAAGCCAACCTTTTAGGCGCATTCAGATGGCTGTTGACCTTGCCCAAGCTGGCGATACCATTCATCTAGCACCGGGGCATTACAAACAAGATATTCAAACTGTGCGTTCAGGCGTGGAAGGCGCGCCCATCACTATTCGTGGGTCTACCAATGCTGTTGTACACGGTATCGCCAGTAACCGCATGGTGCAAGTGCATCATGATTACATCACGCTACAAGGCTTTACCCTTGACGGGCTGCGTGAAGGTGACGACCCTGAGCGCATGGGTAGTTACCGCGAAAAGCTTCTTTACGCCATTGCCTATGATCCTCAAGACGGCGTCAATTACTTGCGCGTACTCAATATGACCTTTCGCAATGCTGGCGAGGAGTGTGTGCGCCTGCGTTACTTTGCTCAGCACAACGAAATTGCCTATTCTACATTTGAAAATTGTGGGGTCTATGACTTTAAGTTTGGGGCAGACGGCGTGGTGGGTGAGGCTATTTATTTAGGAACCTCGAGCAAGCAGTGGGATGACGGTAAAAACGCCACTGTGGAACCTGACCAAACCAGCTATAACTGGATTCACCACAACGTCATGAACACCCAAGGTAATGAATGCGTTGAAGGCAAAGAGGGAACCGCGCACAACATTATTGAGTACAACATATGCACAGGTCAAAAGGACCCTAACTCAGGTGGGATTGTCTCGAGGGGCTTTGCCAATATCATTCGGTTTAATGAAATTTATGGCAATGTTGGTGCGGGCGTTCGCCTAGGTGGACACAACGTTGATGACGTGCAGTTTGACACCAATAATCATGTGTACGGCAATGTTATGTCCAACAACGAAGCTGGCGGCATCAAATTTATGGTGGATAACCAAGGCATGGTATGTGCAAACGAATTAAGCCACCCTATGTCTAGTAATGCTGTTGGCACATACGCAGATAACTACAGCCCTGAGCAAGCTTGTCCTACTGAGCTACCTTAGGTCCAGCAAGGTGTCATTGCCCTTTTACTTTTTGGGCTTTGTGCGCTTGGTACAAGTCAGATCAACATGATAAAGTGTGCCGGAGCCTTTATGACTAGGTATTTATGCCCAGGTCTTTATGCGCAAGTATTTATGTCGAAGTATCTATGGATGAGCTAGGTGACAGGTAATGGCAACAACAACTGAACGCCGCGTTATTGGGTCTCTGCAACGCGCGTTTGACATTCTTGATTTATTCACTGTTTCCTCGCCGGAGCTGGGCATTACTGAGATTGCACAGCGGCTCGAGCTGCACAAAAGTACAGCCTCTGGGTTGGTCTATACCCTTGAAACCTATGGTTATCTGGAGCAAAACCCCGAAAACCGTAAATATCACCTTGGGCTCAAGCTTATGGAACGTGCCTCGGTGCTACTGAAGCAGCTCGAGATTCGTAAAATTGCCTTACCGTACCTCAAAGAATTACGTAACTGGTCTAACGAAAGTGTCAACTTAGCGATTCGAGACCATGTCGAAGTGGTTTATATTGAGCGAATTGTGAGCGACCAAGGCATCACGTTTCAGAACTTTGTGGGTAAACGCGGTTGGGTTCACAGTGCGGCCTTAGGTAAAGCCATGTTGGCACCCCTGCCAGAAGACAAAGTTAGAAAACTCTTGGAAAGTTATACGCTCGAGCCTATTACCGAACACACACTGTCTACAGTAGACGATGTTATGGCCGATCTCGCTGTGACTCGAGAACGCGGCTACGCGCTTGACGACCAAGAAAACGAATTAGGCGGTCGCTGCGTTTCTGCTGCTATTTTCAACCACCTCAACCAACCTATAGCAG
>JBCCOX010000747.1:0-2008 GCA_039025155.1 Deinococcota bacterium
CAACTGAACTTTGTGGTGGCACGCATGTAAGCCGCACAGGAGAAATTGGCAGCCTCATCATTGTGAATGAGGAGTCAGTTTCCGCAGGTGTGCGCCGCATTGAAGCCCTCACTGGGCTAGCGGCTAGTGAGTTTGCCAGCGACTTGCGCGATAGTACCAACGCCCTCGCTAAAGACCTCGGCACCAAACCAGAAGACTTAACAAACCGCATTGCCAAACTGCAAGACGACCTCAAGCAACTTCAACGTCAAAACAGCCAACTGCGCGATAAACTCGCGGCTGCTCAAACCTCTGGCGGTGCGGCCAGTGAAGTTCAGGAGGCTGCTGGCATTCGCTTTATTACCATGACCTTAGACGGGCTGGATAGCGCCGCCTTGCGCAACGCTGCAGACACAACCCTGAGCCAGCAAAGTGTGGATGTGGCTGTACTTGCCAGCGGTCAGCAACTCGTCATCAAAGTAAGTGAGATTGCTAGAGACAAAGGTGTTCACGCAGGTAACCTCATTCGCGAAGTCGCCAAGCGGGCAGGTGGTGGTGGTGGTGGCCGTCCTGATATGGCGCAAGCAGGCGTTAAAGACACAGCTAAGCTATCAGAGGCGTTTGCTGCGGTCTCTGAGTTGCTGACAGCGCAAATGGGATAACTACGCTCGAGCCCAGTACGTTCATAACCACCAACACAACAAAGCTTCCGGTCGTGACGGCATCAGCTTAATGATGCACCAACTCTCGGAAGCTTTATGGTTGAGGTTTAAGGCTTATCCAGCAAGATCATCAACTTGATTTACGATGCTCGAGCCGCAGACCGCTTACGCATGGACTCAACCCTAAAGTAAGTGAGGCTACGCCACAACCACTCGAGCGGCCCATATCTAAACCGCGTAAGCCACCACGGTGAAACAACCATCTGAATTGCCCAAATGATACCTACAACACCGAGCTGCGCAATACGGTTTAACTGTCCGTACAGTCCTAACCCATACCCGTAAAACACCAGTGTGGCAAGTACCGTTTGCCCTATGTAATTACTGAGCGCCATACGCCCAATCGCGGCTAGGACGTCTTGTGCCCGCTGCCACAGCTCGTACTTACTCCACAGCATAATGAGGGCAATGTAACCACTGGCAATAAATAGAGTGGCAATATGATTAGGGATTCTGCCAATAAACAGAGAGTAGCTTGCATCCCAGTCACGCACAATGTACTGATAGAGCCCAAAGCCAACAACTGGCAGGCCAATTCCAAAGCCAACAAGAGCCATTCGTTGATAGAAGACTTTGCTGCGTTTAGCCGTCAAAATACCCAAACTGTAAAACGCCATGCCAATGAGCATCATGCCAAGCGCTCGAGCCAAAACATCAACAAGCAACGCAAGGTCAACAAGATTTTGAGCCTCATTGTCTCTGCTAGCAGCTAAATCGTAGCTAGGTTGAAGTGACACACGATCTTGAAAGGTAGCAATATCTTCAGCCAGAATAGCCTCACTTGGGGCAAAGTTCTCAACAAGCGTTTGCTGACCTGCTGCGTCTAGGTTGGGTAGTTGACTTGCGAAAAGCATATTGACCGCAGACGGCAGCATAAAAATGATGATTCCTAACACGAGCTGTACACGCGGGTTAAGCTTCCTAAAGAAAAATAGGATAAACGCACACACAGCATAAATCCGCAAAACATCACCCTGCCACAAGAAAATTCCGTGCAGCAAACCAATAACGAGTAACCAAAAGTTCCGTGTGTAGTGAATCCGCGCGCCTGAGGTGCCTTTTTCGCGTGCTTTGCTGAGGATAAGCATGACGCTTGCGCCAAACAGCATCGAAAAAATAGCCATGAACTTTTGATCAAAAAAGATGTGCGCAAAGCCGTAGACCAACCGGTTAAGCAGGTCGTCCCCACCAAAAATAGCGGGGTTGTAGTAAGCTTCATCTGGCATGGCAAAACTCATGATGTTCATGACCAAAATACCGCACAGCGCAAACCCACGTAGGGTATCAATGGCGGTAATGCGGGTGGG
>JBCCOX010000748.1:0-1992 GCA_039025155.1 Deinococcota bacterium
CAAAGTGGTAGTCATCGCCAGATACGTAGGGTAAGGCGATGCTCGAGAACTTCATGAGAATAAGAATTGACCCCGTCGCCAACATACTCAAGCTATCACCCGGTTTGAAGGTTGGCTCACCAAGTTGCTTGACATTTCGATTTACTCGAAACGCCAGTTCAGTGTACGCCGCAGAAATAAGTAGCATGATGAAGATAGGTAATGCGAACGTCGTCTGGTAGCCAAACCAGCGTTCCCCGTTGAGTTCCCACGGCGTAGGAATAAGCACCACAAACAACAGGGGCAAACTGGCTTGAACCGCCACCAACACCGCATGAACGCGCGTCTCCAAACGCCAGCGCTGCCCTCCCAAGTCAAGCCAGCAGGCAACAAGTGCCAGTATGACCAAGGTGATGGCGTAGGTGGCAACGTTGTGGGCGGCATCTGCTGTGACCCACGGATGATTTGGGTTAATACGGTTAATCAGCAAAATAATGGCAATGCCCGTAAACCCACTTAATACACTAGTGAGCGCGCTCATGCCTACCAGTTCGCGGTAGCGCGCGGCGTCAAGCGGTTTGCGCAGGCTTAGCACGCTAAAGCCAACAACTAGCCCAGTGAAAATAACGCTGTAGTTAAACGGGCTAAACGCAAGCAAGTCCCCCAAAAAAAGCTGGGCAAAGGTTGCCACCAGCGGCAAGCTGGCAATCACCAAAAAGCCTAAAAACGGCGCTAGCACGTCTTTACCATGCCGCCATTGCAGTAGGGACGCCACCGCGCTTAAAAGCAGCAACACCACGCTAAAACTTACGATAAGGCTCAACACAAAACCAAAGTCAGCCGTTTTGCTGCCGTCTTGAAAAATCAAATACCCCGCCGTTAAATCGCTGTAGGCGGGCGAGCGGTCGCGCAACCACAAAAATACATAAGTAGAGATAAGTACTGCCGGTGCGCAAGCTGCCAGCACCAATTGCCACGACACGACCCAGCGCCAGCTTGCCGGCCTGGGTGTGGTTTTTGGTTGAAAGTCAGGAGAAGATGTCACGTCCATAGTACTTGTAGCTTACAGCAGGTTAAGGATGATCTAAGATGTTTGTGGCCGAGGGTTCACCATCTTCGTTATCAAGTTCAGGTATGGCGACGTAGCCCATAACCGTGTTGATTTTGGTGGTATCAATACTTATTAGGTCACCGCTTGCGGTCATTCCTAATAATCATTCCTACAGAAGGTAGCATGTTCAGCCGAGCATAAAAAGGCTGCAGTTCAGGATTACAAGTTAAATCAATTGCTGTGACGTTTTCTAACCTAGCAAGCATGCGTTTCATGAGTTCAGTACCGATGCCTTGCTCTCTGTATGAAGGGATAACTTCCAAAAGTGAAATGAAAGCAGCTTGGACAAAATCCGTCAAAGCTGTCACAAAACCAACGACGCGGTTTGCTTCAGTGTCAAATGCCAAAATAACTATATCGCTTTTATTTAACATCTCTAAATGCTTTTCGGAAGACAAGAGGCTAAGCCAGTCTTGAAAAAACTCTGTGAGCTGTCTTGGCTCAATGTTTGCCGTGCTATCTCTGTGCTCAATCATGACTCGTCGTCTACATACGTTACAGTCGGATGCTAGCTACCCTCATCCCCACTGGCAACAACGTTAAGCTCGTCTTTGCGCGATAGCACGAGACTACGCTTTTCCCGCGCAATCAAATAAAACGGACGATTTTGATTGTGAATAAACAACCTACCGATATACTCTGACAGCACCGCCAAAATAAGAAATAGCAAAAAAAACATAAACGAACTTTGGAGCGATAGCGAGGTCCAACCCTCAGCTACATCTGCCTTGAAGATGTTTACGGCCAGTACATAAAGGCTGTACAGCACGTTGAGGAGTGCGCCGCCCACAGCTAATACGCTCAAAAACCTAAGCGGCTCATGGGAGGAAAGTAATAACATACGAATCGCGCGGTAGCTTGCTGAGACATAGCTGCGGTCCAGTGGGTTGCCACTACGGTTG
>JBCCOX010000749.1:0-1932 GCA_039025155.1 Deinococcota bacterium
CAGGTATCTGGTCTAGGTCCAAGCGTTGCTATCACACTGTATGGCAGTGAGGCGACACTGCAGTTTAAAGATGGCCATCTTTACGGCGCAAAACGAGGTGACAACAGCTTTGATGAACTAGAAATTCCACCTCATGAAGGTGGAGGCTGGCGTGTCGAAGAAGAATTTATTGCGGCCATTCAAGGCTTAGAGCCTATTCGCCTGACGACGTTTGAGACGGGTTTAAACTACATGGCGTTTACTGAAGCTGTGTGGAGAAGTCTAAGTGAACAACGAAGTATTCCTCTGCATACCATTACGGGTGGCAGATGAAGGTGGGCGTGGCTCGAGCCATAGCTTAATGTCTACAAGGGCATATCTAGCACAATCAGCTATTTGGTATCAATTTTCAACGTGATCGATGCTAGCTCATGCATCACATCAATCAACAGAAAGACTCTCGTTAGCTCGAGCCCAAGTTCCAAAAGCGTTGGGTTATACCAAGACCACCTGTCAGCTACGGGTATACTCGTCAAGATATGGCGACGGATTATTACGAGTTGCTTGGCGTAGCCAAAGGTAGCGACCAAAAAACCATTAAATCAGCGTATCGCAAGTTAGCGCTCAAGTTTCACCCGGACCGCAATCCTGGCGATCAACAAGCTGAAGAAACCTTTAAGCAGCTCAATGAAGCCTATGCAGTTCTTTCTGATCCCGAAAAACGAGCTCGTTATGACCGTTTTGGGACGGCTGACCCGCAAGCTCAGTTTTCAGGCGATATTTTTGATATTTTTGCATCAGTATTTGGCGGTGCCGCTGCCGGTAGAGGTGGCATGCGCACTCAGCGTGGGTTTGATGGCGAGGATTTAGAGGCCGACCTCACTATTAGCCTCGAGCAAGCCAGAGAAGGTGCTACTACCGACGTACAAGTACGCCGTTTAATTGTCTGTGACCGCTGTAACGGTGACCGCGCTGAACCCGGGAGTGCCCCTAAAAAAACCTGTGAGACCTGCGGCGGCGTGGGGCAAGTTCGGGTGCAATCGCAGTCCTTTTTTGGTACGGTCATGGCGACCCAACCTTGCCCAACCTGCCGTGGACGTGGTGAAGTTGTGCCTACACCCTGCGGCAAGTGCATGGGTGAGGGGCGTGTCCATGCAACTGAGGCAGTGAGTGTCACTCTACCCAAAGGCATTGATGGCGGCTACCGTTTACGTGTTCCGCAAGAAGGTAATGTTGGGGTTGACGGCGGCAGGTCTGGTGACCTGTACGTGTACATAAGCATGAAGCCCCACGAGCACTTCACACGGGACGGTGACGACCTCCACTATAAGCTCAACTTAGGTATGGCCCAAGCGGCACTAGGCAGCGCCTTTGAAATTCCTACCATGGACGAAACTGAGGTGCTGACTGTTCCTGCAGGTACGCAACCAAGCGAGACATTCAGGTTGCGTGGTCAGGGCATGCCCAGACTGCGCGGGATTGGCTTTGGCGACCTTATTGTGACAGCTCAAGTGACGGTTCCCAGCAAGCTTACGCCCAAAGCACAGGAGTTGCTCGAGGCTTATGCACAAGAAATGACCGAGCACATTGAACATCACGAGACTATTGTGGAACGCATTAAAGGGTTTTTTAAAAAGCCTGATAGTCACAAACAGCAGGATAGTGAAGGGGATACTCAAGAAGAACATTCAGTGAGTTAGTAAACTATCAATATTAAAACTTAATACATCGCTATGTACCCGTAATAAGCCGAGAAACAGCATCACATCTGGACGTGTTTGGTGGGGGCACAATGACATTAAATTCCATCTCATACCGATTCCGATTGAATTGTAAATTAAGTCAATGTCCACCAGTGGAAGAGGGTGTGCTGTGACATAAGGTCAGGTTGTGTACGCAAGAAAGCACAACGTTCACAAAGAGTGTTTTGAAGGGCATCTAAATCAGAGAAAG
>JBCCOX010000750.1:0-1876 GCA_039025155.1 Deinococcota bacterium
ATTGGTTACGCCATCTGCGAAGCATGTTTACAGGCTGGTGCTAAGGTTGTACTAAACGATGTCAACAAAGACGCAGCTCAGCAAGCTGCAGATAACTTAGCACAACAGCATCACCCAGCAAGCATTGCTGTTCATGTAGGCAGTGCTGCTGAACCATCAGTTATTCAAGCTCTGCTAGACACAACTATAACCACGTTTGGCAGCGTTGACGTGGTCGTTGCCAACGCTGGCATCACGCTGTTTAAACCTTTTTTAGAAACAAGCTTAGCTGAGTTTGACAAGGTGGTGAACGTCAATTTGCGAGGGAGTTACTTCTTCGCACAAGCTGCCGCCAATGTTATGAAAACCCAAGGTTCGGGTGGGCGAATTATTTTGATGTCGTCATGCGTGGGAAAGTTGGCAATCGAAGGGCTCAGTGTTTACAGCATGACTAAAGCTGGGCTGAGGATGTTAGCGCGGTCATTGGCGCTCGAGCTAGGTCAGTACGGCATTACCGTCAACGCTATTGCACCCGGTGCCACCCTGACCGAACGTACCGCCCAAGAACTGCCAGATTATGCCGGGTCTTGGGGCGAGTTACTACCCACCAAGCAAGTTGGTACGCCAGAAGATATTGCTGAGGCTGCACTCTTTCTAGCCTCACCTGCAGCCAAACAAATTAGCGGGATTACGCTCGAGGTAGACGGGGGTTGGTCAAGTTTAGGAAGTGAACCCCCAAGTTAGCTATCAGCACAGCAAAACGCGCTCACCAACATCAAGGTGAGCGCGTCTTAGGGTTTAAGGGGCTAAATTTACCAGCTAGCTTTGGTCACACCGGGTAATTTGCCTTCGTGGGCAAGTTCGCGGAACACAATGCGTGATACGCCAAAGTGGCGAATGTAGCCGTGCTTGCGGCCCGTAACAGCACAGCGGTTACTGCGGCGGGTGACGCTCGAGTCACGTGGCAATTGAGCTAGTGCCATATAGTCACCAGCTTCTTTGAGTTGGCGACGCTTTTCAGCGTACTTTTCAATCATCTTCATGCGTTTTTTGTCTTTGGCGATCCAACTTTTCTTAGCCACGTTAAATCTTTGCCTCCTTGAACATCACGTGTTTGCGTGCTTTGGGGTCATACTTTTTAAGTTGCAGTTTGTCGGTGGTGGTACGGCGGTTTTTGGTGGTGGTGTAAAAGTAGCCGGTTCCTTCGGTGCTCACCATTTTAATTTTGATGCGTGGACCTTCTTTTGCCACGGTGTGTCCTCCTGATTAAAGATATCTATGACATTATAGTTGTCACATCAGCGCACACAGGTACGCATTACATGCTTGATTAAAAATGTTCGGGTGCTCGAGAGCTACGTGAGAGACGCCAAACATTAGTATAAATTGGTTCGGAAAAGACTAACAGAGTTGCGCTTGCATTGACGCACAATGTTGCTAAATCGTAGAACCCTACAAACGCATTATTCTAAGGGTTAGGAGCTGCTGCGTCAAGGTCGTGGCGAGCATTTTGTGCCTGTCCTAAGTTTGCAAGACGCTAGCGGGTTTGAAGGTATACCTTTACCAGTACTAGCTCAGTTTGTACACCGTATAGAAGCAGGTTGTTAATAAGTATCCGAGCCAGACGATCATCATGTAGAACGGGCAAGCGTTACCTGATAATGCCTTAGCAAAGAAGCCCAGATTTACCTAGATTCAACCAGATTTACTTAGATTCAACTAGATTCAAGGTGTATGATCGGACAAATCTAAAGGAGACAATCATGGCGATTCAACATAGACGTATGGGTAAGCACGGCGTACTGGTGAGCAACTTATGCCTAGGCACCATGAATTTTGGCTGGCACACGTCACAGGATGAAAGCTTCAAGATCATGGACCGTGCGCTCGAGTTGGG
>JBCCOX010000751.1:0-1866 GCA_039025155.1 Deinococcota bacterium
AAACAGCTCGAGCACGCGCATGCTTGCTTGTTTGCTGCTGTCAATCGTGCGCCAACTGCTGCACCCACCTTGCCCCATAAAACGAATGAGCAATTGCTTGTCCACATGCTTATCCACGAAAGTCACCACCGCGCGCAAGTGTTGGACATTCTCAAAACACACAACTTACCCTTACCTGACGCAGAAGCTTACTGGGGGCTGTGGCGTAGTTAGTTGGGGTTTGGAAGTTAAAAAGTCGTTTGCGATTTAGGAAAGCAAGCTTAACTCAACGTTGCAACAAGGTTGAACTAGCGCTGTAGAACGTATACTTCAAACTTGTTGTCCTCAATTACCCAATCGGCACACCCAACAACACTCGAAATGCCACAGTCACCGCCACGCTAGTCCCAATAGCTACTAGTAGCGCCATTCCTACGCGCACCCGCAGTAGTAGCGCAACCCCAAACCCAAGTAAGGCAAGTGTCACCAGACCACCTGCGCGCAGCCCGGCGATGCTAACGTCACTTAAACGGTCTTGCAACCACGGAAAAATGATGACACAAGCTAGCCCTGCCAGCATGCTTAACAGGGCGACGAAGTTATTTTGTGATGGCTCTACAGAGGGCGTGTTAGTAGCCTCTTTAGAACTAGGTGAGGCATGTCGTTGGCGGCTTAGCTGAACGCCCGCACGAATGACAAACACAAGGCTGGTAAGCCCCAGACAAACTGCCACAACTTGCGGAAAAAGCGCCGGCCCAGGGTACGCTCCCAGGCTAGGAAAGGTACGCGCTTGCAACCAAATCCAGAGGCTAAGTGCTGCAAACGCAAGCCCAAAGGTTAATTCTTTAAGCGTAGATTTCTGGGCGCGGCGCATCAACACTTATTGGATAACGCCAGCGGCCTCGAGCAAGGCCCCCATCGTTTCATTTTGCTCAGTCATAAACGCAGCAATGTCGCTAGTAGGCACGTACTGAATGTTTAAGCCAGCCGTTCCCATGCGCTCTAAAAACTCCGGGTTAGTCATAGTGGCATCAATGGCAGCAGCTAAGGTGTCAACAACTTCATCTGAAACGCCTGCGGGCGCAGCCAAAGAAACCCAACCGCCGATGCTCCAGTCGTAACCTTGTTCAGCCAGTGTGGGCACATCTGGGAAGGACTCTAAGCGTTCATCTGCCATCACGCCAAGGACTTTGACCTCACCTGCTTGGCGCAAGGTGTTGGCTTCTGCCAGTGCGGCCGTGACCACATCTACCCCGCCCGCCAGAAGCTCTTGAAAGGCTGGTGCTGCCCCTTGTGAAGGAACCCACGGCATGGCATCAGCAGGTAAGCCAGCGGAATCTAAAAAGCCAATACGAGCTAAGTCCCAAATGCCACCCAAAGATGTTCCAGACGCTTGTAATTCGCCGGGGTTTTCTCGAATGTAAGCAACCAGCTCATCCAGCGTGTCCCACGGTGCATCAGCACGTACGGTCACAGCCGCGTTGTTGTTAACTAAAAGCGCTAGCGGCGTGTAGCTTTCAAAGGTGAGGTCGGTGAGCCCTGTCCAGTGCATCATGGTGATTTCTACTGTGACCGCGCCGATGGTGTAGCCGTCGGCATCTGCACTGGCAGTTGCCAAGTGACCCACTACGCCGCCACCACCCGTGCGGTTGACCACATTTACAGGTTGACCTAGTTCTTCTTGCAAAAATGTTGCAACCGTGCGAGAGGTTGTATCTGTACCGCCCCCGGGCGACCACGGCACCACATAGGTGATGGGCTGGTCGGGGTACTGGGCCAGCGCAAACGACATAAGCAAAAGACCTAAACTGAGTAACGCTTTTTTCATACTTAACTCCTTAAGTGAGTGGATGTAGACAGAAATTTAGACGTGTAGATGCTGTTTGT
>JBCCOX010000752.1:0-1810 GCA_039025155.1 Deinococcota bacterium
TCACGAGCCTGAGAATTACCGCCAGACAGCGCGTTTTGTCGAGGTTCATGGTTACTTAGCCCACAAACTAACTGGGGAGGCTAAGACGAGCTGGGCCAGTGCTGACCCCTTGGGCGTCTTTGACATTCACAGTCACAGCTACGCTGAACCTATTCTTGACTTTTTGCAACTTGCAGATCATCAGTTTATGCCTGCTTACGCAACAACCACGCTATTGGGTCAGGTGACGAAAACGGCGGCTGAAGCAACAGGACTTGTCGAGGGAACGCTGGTAGCTGCCGGCGGTGGTGACGGACAAGCGGCTGGGTTGGGTTTAAGTGCTATCTTCCCTGAACGCGCTTACCTCAACCTAGGAACTGCCGTGGTGTCCGGCATTTACAGTGCCACAGCGATGGTTGATAATGCTTGCCGCACGTTAGTAGCTTGTGGTGAAGCAGGGTATATCTTGGAAACCTGTCTGCGCTCAGGCACGTTTTTACTGACTTGGTTTACGGAAACGTTTTTGGATGATCCAAGTAACGTCAACTGGCAAGCCCTAGAAGATGCCGCTGCTAAGGTTCCTCTTGGCAGTGAAGGTTTGCTGTTACTTCCGCACTGGTCAGGCAGTATGACGCCTCACTGGGACGTGCGCGCTAAGGGTGCCATGATTGGCTTAGGTAGTAGCCACAAACGACCGGAGATATACCGGGCGGTGCTCGAGGGCATCGCCTTAGAACAAGCTACAATGACAGCAGATGTTGAACGTTTAAGTGGCACACCTTTGCGTGAACTGGTACTCACTGGTGGCGGTGCAAATAACCGCTTGTGGTGCCAAATGTTGGCAGATGTACTTGCTAAACCCCTTTATTTAAGCCGTACAACAGAAGCCAGCAACTTAGGTGCAGCCATTGCTGCCGCAGTTGCCGCAGATTGGTACGAAGACACTGCCACAGCCGCTCATGAAATGACATCACTTGGTGAGTGTTTTGAGCCTCAGCCTGACTCCCAAGCGCGTTATCAAGAGCTTTTTAAGATTTACAAGCAGATGTATGCAAGCATCACAGACATCAACCATCAACTCACTATGTTTAGACAATAAGGCTCGGCAGTGAAATTAGCTTGATGTGGTTGCATCTACCAAGCGAAACCGCAATTTTTGCCCTTGCCGCAGTTGAGCAGCGCGGTGTAAGTCGTGTGGGTGAATGACTGCTGGTTTGTGATAGCCACCAATGCTACCTCGGTCATGAAGGAGCACAATTGGCGCAGCGCCCGGTGGTACTTGCACAGTACCAATCGGCACAGCTTCCGAGGTTAACTCGCCACCCGGAACGTTCGGCACATCACCCGAATTAGACACCAAACGCAAGCCCATACGGTCAGCTTGGCTGATGCCAAAGACTTGGCGCGTGAGTGCGCTGAGAGCCTCACCTGAAGCTTGGGGGCCGGGTAACAGCCGTAAACTCACAGTTTCTCCAAACTGATGCGCCTGAAAATGGGGGAGTGAGGTTATGAGCACATCACGTTGTTGCTGCTGCCCTAGAACTACACCCGTGGTCAACGGTTTGCCAATATTGCCATTTAAATCGACGGAACTACTACCCATAAACTGCTTGCTATCGATGCCGCCTGCGAGGGCTAGATACATGCGCACGCCTGTGGGTAAGGGCGTGAAGCTAAGTTCATCGTCTGGTTGTAGGTGGATGCTGCAGGGTGTCTCGAGCACTTCCTCATTTTTGTGAGCTACCATCCCCGCCCCAGCCAAGCCAACTACACAAGCTGCCAGCGCGCGGTAACGCCCGCCAGTAATATTTAGCTCGAGCAACGGTGCAAA
>JBCCOX010000753.1:0-1796 GCA_039025155.1 Deinococcota bacterium
ACGAGCGGTGAGGCCACAGTACTCACGACGGGTGAAGGTGCATCAAATACCTCAAATGATGCTCCAGAGCATACTTCAGACATGCCCTCGAGCAATGCTACAGCATCATCTACCAACTCTAAGGAAACATCCTCTGATAGCTGAGCATTCACCACAAAAAACAGTGAACAATACAGCTAATGTACCCACGTATCTTGCGTTGAGCACGCATAATGCAGGATGATAAGGTTAAGTGTAAGTACAATTTTGATAGAATTGCGACCAGAAAAGGTGACCCACCCGCATGACACCCCCTGAATTAGACACTCCTACAAACACAACCGCAGACGCATCAACAGAATCTAGCGCAACCCTCACCAGCGACCTTGTGCCGACGACCAGCGGTATGTTGAATCTGACCCCAAGTCAAATTGTGGCAGAGCTGGACAAACATATTATTGGTCAGCACAAAGCCAAGCGCTTAGTTGCGGTGGCGCTGCGCAACCACTACCGCCGCCGCCAACTTTCTGACATTATGCAACGCGAAGTTACGCCTAAAAACATTTTGATGATTGGCCCAACTGGCGTGGGTAAAACTGAAATTGCCAGAAGGCTCGCCAAGCTTGCCAAAGCGCCGTTCATTAAGGTGGAAGCTACCAAGTTTACCGAGGTCGGCTACGTCGGGCGCGATGCTGAGTCAATGGTACGCGACCTGATCCAAGCGTCTTACACAATGGTTGAAGCAGAGAAGCTCCACGCCGTTCAAGACCGTGCTGCTGAGGCTGCTAGCGCGCGCTTACTGGATATTTTGCTGCCCGGCGGCACTGAAGAAGGCCGCGAACGCATGCAGCAACTTTTAGAGGCGGGCAAGCTCGAGACCCGTCAAGTTGAACTTGAAGTCAGTGATGACAGCCCTAACGTGATGATGGTTCCCGGTATGGAAGAAATGGGCGTCAATTTACAGGACATGCTCAGTAATATTGTGCCGCAGCGCCGTGCCAAGCGCAAAATGACCGTCAAAAGTGCCCGTGAAGTGCTGCGTAAAGAAGAAGCTAGCAAACTTATTGACAGTGACGACGTAACTCAAGAAGCCATTGACCGAGCGGAAAATGCCGGCATCATTTTTATTGATGAAATTGACAAGGTTGCAGGCAACGACAAACAAAGTGGCGCAGATGTATCCGGTGAAGGCGTGCAACGCGACCTGTTGCCAGTTGTCGAGGGCACACAGGTGAATACCCGCTTTGGCTCGGTGCGCACCGATCACGTGTTATTTATTGCGGCGGGCGCGTTTAATGTCGCCAAACCCAGCGATTTAATTCCTGAACTTCAGGGGCGCTTCCCGGTGCGGGTTGAACTTGAAGAACTGTCTGAAAGTGACTTGCAAAGGATTTTGACCCAACCCGAAAACTCGCTGACCAAGCAGTATGTGGCCTTGCTCGAGGTAGACGGCACTAACCTCGTCTTCGATGACACGGGCATCGCGGCCATTGCCCAGTACAGTGCTAAAGTCAACCAAGACATTGAAGACATCGGCGCGCGCAGATTGCACACCGTGCTCGAGACAGTTTTGGAAGATGTTTCGTTCGGCACGGACTTGGGTCAAGTCACCATTAACCGCGACTACGTCGAGAAAAAGCTTGATGATATTAGTAGTGATGAAGACATGAGCCGCTACGTGCTCTAACTTGTGTGTTTTAACTTAGGTTCATGCCCGCTTACACCATCATCTAACCATGAAGGGGCGTTATCATCTTAGATGTCGTCAGCTTAGGGTGTCTCGAGGCACAATGGCGTTATGGCCTGTAATTTCCCTC
>JBCCOX010000754.1:0-1771 GCA_039025155.1 Deinococcota bacterium
GGTCAACGGCTACGTACACGCCAAGGCCAATGAGTGCTGTGCCGGAACCAATGCGGCCGGCCCTTGCCAAGCCACCTCGTTGCTGTAAACGCTTACTTAACGGCGTCGCCAAGGTAATCACCACAACATCCATGCCACTTGTGAAGATGGTGGTGATAGTACCAAGCAGCATAAATTGCCAAAACACATAGCCAGCCGGGTTAATAAATTGCGGAATAAACGCCAGAAAAAAGAGGGCTGTTTTAGGGTTCAAAACCTCGGTGATGATGCCTTGGCGGAGTGCTTGCTGCGCTGCCACCCCACGTGATATGGGGCTAGGGGAGAGATAGTCAGCTGAACTTGGTTCGACCTTCTCATCGCTCATAACTGGCCCATCACTCACAAGCGTGCGCACACCCAAATAGATGAGGTAGATAACGCCCAACCACTTCACCACCGAAAACGCTAGTGCCGAGGTTGTCAAAATCACCGAGATGCCTAGCGCTGCTGCGAGTGTATGGATGAGTCCAGCGATGCTAGTTCCCAAGGCTGAAAAAATGCCTTCACGCCGTCCGCCGCGCAGGGTACGCGCGAGCACGTAAACCATACCGGGGCCGGGCATGACTGCGAGGGTAATGGCGGCTGTTAAAAAGACTAAAAACGTTTGTGGGTCAGTCACGGGTTCTCCTTATTAGAGTAATGTTATCTTCGAAGCTAAGCTACTTTAACAAAGAGGTGGATAGGTACAAAGAACCACATTAGACTGTTTGTGAGGGGCCACTCTTTTTAGGAAGTGCTTACGTTTTGATATGTAATGACGTGACTCGAGCCAGCCTGATTGAGGTGTCAAATTATGACAATAGATGTGACTGTAGACTTACAAACAAGTGTGTCATTTAGGCACTTTTGGCGGTCTACGGGGTTGTCGCCAGCAGCACTGCTGCTCGAGCCAGAAATGCACATGGCCCTAGCACTATTAGGAAGTGTGCCGCGCCGTGGTATTGAATACGTGCGCGTCCACTACCTACTTGATTTAGTTACCGTAGATGCTCATGGTTACAACTTCACCTACCTAGACCGCGCGCTAGATGCCATCATCAACACTCACTTGCTGCCTTTTTTTGAACTTATGGGCAACCCCAGTGAGCGTTTCACCGACTTTGAAGATGACAACCAAGTGCGCGCTTGGGCAGATTTTGTTGAAGAAACTATCAGCCGCTACTTAGCGCGCTACGGGCAAGACACAGTGCGCCGTTGGTATTTTGAAACCTGGAACGAACCCGACTTAGCTTGGTGGCAGTTCGGTGATATTGGCCTAAACAATTACTACGATGCTTGCGTCGAAGGTTTGCAGCGCGTTGACCCGCACTTGCGCATCGGCGGACCGGGTACAGCGCGCACCTTATCACCCCGGTTTAAGCAGTTTTTAGCCCATTGTGATAGCGGCATCAACTACTTTACGGGCGAGGTTGGCACGCGGCTCGATTTTATCTCGGTTCACGAAAAAGGTGTTAAGTCTCACCCTGAAGACCTCACACCGGACACGGACGGCATCTGTCAACGCGAATTACAAGCCGTAAATTACATCCGTGAGCATCACCCAAAGTTTGCAGATGTACCGTTTATCAACAATGAGTGTGATCCACAGGTAGGCTGGCGACAATACCATAGCTGGCGCGGCCTGCCGTACACAGCAGCAATTATTTGTAAGATTGTTGCTCAACATCAAACTCAACTTGTCGAAGGTAGCGTTGACGTTGCTCCTGCTGATACATCATCCAGAGCTGTCAAC
>JBCCOX010000755.1:0-1763 GCA_039025155.1 Deinococcota bacterium
CCAGAGGCTGTTGTGCATTATCGTTTTAGAAATACGTTTCCAAAAATTTACAATCAAGCACGTGGCTATGCCAAAACCAACGTACAGCTTTACAGGCATTACCGTGATGTTCACAGGGATGAAGAAATTTTTGACAGACTTAAAAAACCGAAAGTAGACATCAAAAAATTCGTCTATTTATTCCTGCGCTATCCACTTATTCAGGATGATAAAGAACGTGGTGCATGGATGTGGAATTGGGGTTGGCAAATGGGCACTATCCAAGGTGCTTGGCGTTACCGGGTGATGCCCTTTTAGCACTGGTGTGGCATCAGCTAGCTAGAGGTATCTTGCAAAAGCTGTAAAACATCAGGGAGTAACTGCTGCGTCGTGCTCAGAGCCTCACCTGCGTGAATGCTTTCACGGCCGTCCCAACTCCCAAAAAACCCGCCCGCTTCGCGCAAAAGTACCGGGAACGGGCCGCAGTCCCACGGGTTCATGATGGGGTCAAGCATCACTTCTAAGCGCCCGCTGGCAACCAGTGCGTGTCCGTAAGCATCTGACCAGCCAACCCGGTAGTACGTTTGCTGCATCACGCGCTGCCACGCTTGTTCGCGCCCGTAAGCAGCAAAGTTAGCGGCATCTGTAAATGACACCACCGACCGCGCAAGTGTTGGCGTGTCTACAACGCTAACTTGTCTGCCGTTTAAAAAACAGCCTTGCCCGCTAGCCGCGTAGAGCATTTCATCAAGGGCAGGAAAGTGGGCTGCGCCGACTTCAACGCGGCCGTCAACCTCGAGCCCAATCAATACCCCGTACAGTGGCACACCGCGCACAAATGACTTGGTGCCGTCAATTGGGTCAATAAACCAGCGGTGGCTTGCTTCTGGGTTGTGTTCGCCAAACTCTTCACCGAGGATGGCGTGGCTTGGATAAGCTGCCTCGAGCTTCTGCCTAATAAGTTCCTCAGCTTGCCTGTCGGCAACTGTCACCGGGGAGTCGTCTGCTTTAAATTCAGCTTGAATACCCCGTTGAAAATAGCCCAAGGTGAGCCGCCCAGCTTCATAAGCACAGGTCACAGCGAGCTTGAGGTAGGCATCTAAAGTCTCGGTCATCGTCACCTCAGCATTTACTAAGCACCTTGCAACTTAGCGAGTCGTTCAAAAAAGTCTGTAAAGGTTTTGGTCACACATTGTGGGTCGTGAATGACCACGCCGGGAATACGCAGGCCTGCCAGTGCAAAGGCCATGGCCATGCGGTGGTCGCCGTAGGTGTCAATATGAACCTTACCTTGTGGCAGAGTTTTAAGCGGATAAATGACGATGTCGTCATCGCCTTCTTCTACCTGTGCGCCAAATTTAACCAGTTCGTTACGCACAGCGCGCAGTCTATCTGTTTCTTTGATACGCATGTTCCAGACGTTGGTGATGTGAACTGGACTGTCTGCGAACAGTGCCACCACAGCGAGCGTTTGGGCTTGGTCAGGAATATCGTTGAGGTCGAACGTGCCACCTTTTAAGACACCATCATCTGGCGCGCGCAGGGTTGAGGAGGTTGCGGTGCTGGTGAGACTGCAGCCCATTTGCTCGAGCACATTCATAAGCCGTTTATCACCCTGCCGAGCGGCATGCCCCACGTTCTCAACGGTGACCTCTCCGCCAGCAATGGCCGCTGCTCCCCAAAAGTAGCCAGCAGCCGTGGCATCACCTTCAATAGCGTAATTGCGGGCTTGGTAGCGCCCATTGGGGACGGTAAAGCGGCTGTAGCCATCTTGCATAACTTGC
>JBCCOX010000756.1:0-1763 GCA_039025155.1 Deinococcota bacterium
CATCATCAATACAACCTCAGTAGGCATGGAGCATGATGGCATCAGCCCAAACGTATCACCTCTTGCCGCTGAGTTGCTGCCGGAAGCAGGCCCGAAAGCAGGCTTTGTAAGCGACATCATCTACCGACCTTCCGAAACACGCCTTTTACGTGAGGCAGGTGCTAGAGGCCTCACCACGCAAAACGGCTTGCCGATGCTTATTTATCAGGGGGCAGCGTCGTTTGAACGGTGGACAGGGCAGCGCCCAGACACTCGAGTGATGCTGCAAGCTGCGCAGCGCGTGCTAGGCCGGGGCAACTAAACTCCCAAGCCCATCCAGTGGTAATCAAAATACTCACCGTCTAAAAAAATCTCTTTGCGCATGGTGCCTTCAATCATAAAACCCTCTCGTTCATAAAGAGCGATGGCTCTAGGGTTATCGGTACGAACGCGCAAGTTAATTTTTTTGATAATGTCTGTTTGTTTAGCCCACGCGGTTAGGGCGTTTACCATCAATGTACCAATACCCAAACCCCAGTAGTTTTGCCGTACTGACATGCCAAACTCGCCACTGTGGCGGGTGCGAGGGCGCTGTCCGGCAGAAAATGTGAGGATGCTAGCAATGCGCTCATCGATAAGTCCCAGCAAGTAAATTTGATTGTCGGCGTCTTGATAATTGCGCAGAATATCACGCTCTTCGCGTTCGCTCAAGTTAAACTCGCCTGCACCAAACGTGAGGAAGTCGGACTCGCCGCCAACGTCATTCAAATAGCTCAAAATGCCCCGTGCATCACCCACGGTGGCTTCTCGAATCAGCAAACTAATTTCGTCGTTAATAACATGTGTATGAGGTTGCATACGTGCTACTTTAACGCACTTGTGCAAAGGTGACGCCATATTGACGATGACATCACACGGATAAGGTTACTTTCAAAAGACGTTGAAATATCTTTACATCACACAGATTGAGGTTGTAACTGTAATCATCTCGTTTGTGACAAGACGAACTTGAGGATGCAAACGCTTGTACCAGACACATAGAAATTTTAAGAGATTTAGCCCTGATGATGATGCTTAAGCCACAAAGTACGCGCAGCTAGTCCACATAGCGCTATGGCCACTCCAAAGTAAAGATGGACTACAACGTCGGGCAGGCTTACAAGCAGGTCTGCTACATCGCTGCCTTCACGCCAAAAGCCGCCTTGGTAGTTGTAGATGAGGTCAACCAAAGGGGAAACGATGCCTATAAGAAAAACCAAAAGCCACAGACGGTTAGGCAAAGTTCTATTCCTTAAAATGATATAAGCGATTAGAAACCAGACCACTGCGGATATAAAAGGTGCTGCGTCAATGAGCCATGTGCCGCCATCACCGCGTATTACATAGCCAAAATAAAAACCTACATCTTCCCGAACACCGGGAAGTAAGCGCACTTCGATGAGTTCAACCCCTTGTAACACCGTAGCCAAAGCATGAGAACCTTCATGACGAAAAGTTGTTACCAAAATAATGAGTAGGGTTATCAAAAAGGGCATGAACACCATTACCAGCGTTACTGTAAGCGTTTGTGATTGACAGGAATGCGTTGATCTGAGCCTTAAAGCTCCCCTGATAGCGTTGGGTCAAGCACATCCCGCAGTCCATCACCTAGTAGGTTAAAGCCCAACACAGCCAAGGTGATGGCGCTACCTGGTACAAAGGCCATAAGTGGGTGAATGGGCAAATAAAGCTGTGATTCACTGAGCATTGCCCCCCATTCTGGCGTAGGTGGTTGAATGCCTAAG
>JBCCOX010000757.1:0-1727 GCA_039025155.1 Deinococcota bacterium
CTACTCAACCGAAGCCGTTGAGGCTGCCAAAGCACGCCTTAGCGAGCATGAACGTAACGGCACGCGGGTAGCGTTACAAACTGGTGAGGGGGCGGCTAGGTTGCACACCCGAAGTGTGGATGAGCTTGCGCAAGACCGGGCAGCGGCAGAATTGGCACGAACGTCGGACAAGGGTTAGTAAAACAAGTTCAGATAAGGGAAATCTTATCTTGATGGAGATTTAAGGCGATGATGACTCAGGCATATCACGTTAGTCAGAAGACGACTCAGGAATAAGTGCAATAAGTCCGCGTAAAGCACGATTCACTGCCTCTGAATCAGGAAAATACTTGCGTACGTCTGGGTCGAGTTCAATAGCTGGTTGGATGGTCTCAACGGTTATAGAGCCATCCGGCTGACGAATCTTAATGGTGTAAGGTTGTCCAATCAAATGATGATATTTCCCTTCGATACCTTCTGAAAAATCATAGTGGTCGCGCATAGATTCATCTGTGCTCATACATGCTCCCTTCTCGAGGATGGATGCTTATGAATGCTAACAATAATCTTGGAGGTACTGCTCGAGCCTCCCCAATGCTTCTGGCATATTGCGTCGTCCGTAACCGATGCGCACGTGATCTGTCATGTCGTAAACAGTACCGGGGAGGAGCATTACGCTGGTTGTGTTGACGACATCTTCGCACCATGCAGTGACATTGCCCGCAAACTTCTCAGCTAACTTGCCTTGTAACTGCACTTTGGGAAAACAGATGGTACTTGCTTGGGGTTTAACCCAGCTCAACATATTGGTATAGCGGGTGATGAAGTCCTCGAGTAACGCCAAATTCGTGTGAATAATGCTGCGCGTGTCATCTACTAAAGCCTGTCTATGACGCAACGCAAGGTCACACAAAAACTCGCTGGGGGCGCTACTACAAATGGAGGTGTAGAGTTTCATATCGTGCAGTTTTTGGAGGATATCGGGGTTGCGGCAGACTAGCCAACCCAAGCGTAGTCCAGGTAAGCCGTAGCTTTTGGACATGGAGCCTAGGGAGATGGCGTTGGTGTAGAGGTCGCATGCAGCGGGTAAGCGGTCAGTGGGATCGTGTTCTGACTCCCGGTAAACCTCATCGCAAAAAACGGTGATGTTGTGACTTTCTGCCCATGCGAGTACATCACGGAAGGTGTCAGGAGCCATAAGTGTGCCGGTGGGATTGGAGGGCGTGTTGATGTACATAAAACGGGTGTTGGGTTGCAGCAAGGTCTCGAGCGCATCCAAATCGTGTTGCCAAGCGTCTTCAAAGTGGCGATCCCAAGGTGAAACTTGCGCGCCGGTGCTACGGGCTAGCTCGAGCGCCGACTCATAACACGGTGTTTCCACAATCACGTGGTCGCCATCCCCCACAAGGGCGTGATAGGCAAGAAAAATACCCTCCTCAGCGGCAGCTGTGACCAACACATCCTCTGCGGTGATGTTTTCATAGATGCCGCTAATGGTTTGGCGCAAGGTGGGTGCGCCCGGTGACTCGGTGTAACCCAGCCAAAGCTTGTCCATAGCGGTTTTGGCAGTGGGCTCGAGTGCGAACAAATCAGCCAGATTGCGCGACTGAGCATCAGAACTGGACAGCGTATATTCAGCAGTAAATTCGTACTTGGCAAAGTAATGCTCAATCCTAAACGGCTTTAGGTTCATCAGATCCTCCTCGCGTCAGTTGATGCTCTTATATCAGCATCGAACTCAATTCTGA
>JBCCOX010000758.1:0-1704 GCA_039025155.1 Deinococcota bacterium
AAGCCATCGGTTTGTTGTTTCACACCTACAAACTATTTCGATGGCTTACTCCTCTCAAGTCCTTTTGCTACCTGTCCGGACTATTGTTTATCAAACCTGCTATCAACTATCTCAACAAAAAATACAACGCCATGACAGCATCACTCGCCATGGCGTTACACAATCATCAATCTTAGTTACTTTGTAAAAGCAAATTAGCTTCCTGAGCTAAATTGTTTAGGGCTTCTTCAACAGTTTTAGCTTGGGTGGCAATTTCTTCCCAGGTCGTTAGCTCGAGCTCACGAATCGCTGGCATGGCAGGTGGACGTGGACGCGGGAATGCAACCGCTTGAAATTGGTCGATAGCAACTTTAAAGTTAGGGTTTTCCTCGTAGAACGCTTGTGAGGTTTGCTGTTCTAGCGTGCTTAGACGAATAGGCATGTATCCCGTTGCTGTATGCCAAAAGGCGTTGTTTTCGGTTTGGGTCATCCAACTGATGAATGTCCAGGCAGCTTCTTTTTGTGCTTGGGGCGCACTAGCGACAATACCTAGCGTTGCCCCACCAATGGGCACGGCACAGTCTACATTACAAGGTAATGGTGCAACGGCAAGGTCGAAGGTGGCAGCCTCACGCAAACCGCCTAAACTACCCGTTGAGCCAAAGTAAATCGCACTGCGTCCAGAGGTAAACGCAGGACGCGCTAACTCGCGGTCAGTTGCGTCAATTGAGGCTTCTGGATTAGCGACATTGTAGGTATAAATGAGGTCATACAAAAACTGGTACGCTTCAACAGCTTCAGCTTGGTTGAGGATGAGTTCACTTTGGTCTTCAGTCATCCAATCACCGCCGTTTTGCCGCACAAACGCATGACGTACCCACTGTGGTGGTGCAGTGACACCATACTGAGTTACGTTACCAGCATCATCGCGGATGGTAAGTTCTTGCGCGTAGGCAAGAAGTTCGTCCCAAGTTGCGGGCGGCGCGTCGTAACCAGCCTCACGCAAAATATCACGGTTGTAGTACATAACTGGCACGGAGTTGTTAAACGGAATCACAAACGGTGTACCTTGGTAAAGGGTAGCTTCGCGGATGCCGGGGATGAGGTCGGTGGCATCGAACACTGTATCTGCTTCAATGTAAGTGTCGAGAGGCTCGAGCACCCCCCGGTCAGCAAAAATCCCGTAGCGGGTGATCTCGAGCATTACCACATCAGGAACACGCCCAGACACAACCGCAGCTTGCATCCGGGTAATCATCTCGTTGTAGTTACCAACATCCAGCACCTCAACGTTAGTGTCTGGGTGGGCAGTATTAAAGTCGTCAACTAAGCTGGTCATAGCATCGTTTGAAATCGATGTCCAAAAGGTAACCGGTGTTTGGGCAAATGCAACACCAAACACAAGTAAACACGCAAGTATCCAAAGTTTTTTCATAACTTTCCTCCACACGTGAGTGTGTTTAACTTAAGAGGCGAAAGGTTGACGGGCGACCTAACTGAACCAAGGGAGTATTCCCTGCGATTCCAAACGTATGTATCTGATGTCCCAGCAAATTCACGTATAAACTTTAGCCACATCACTTTTGTCTGATGAATGATGTGCTCATTGTCCTCAACCTTTAAGACCAGATAGCGTCACCCCACGAATCAGTTGGCGTTCAGCCAGCACAAAGGCAATGAGTGTCGGTACAAGCACAATCACACTCGCTGCCAGCAAGATTGGCC
>JBCCOX010000759.1:0-1691 GCA_039025155.1 Deinococcota bacterium
TAATTGCTAGTGGCATGGTTGCCAACGTAGGAGCAAACGTCGTGGCCAACATTTACGCACAAAATCCTGAACAAGCTGGGTCAACTTGGTTGTCACTCCAGTTTGTGATTGACGGCCTCGGTGGCGGCAACGAAATTGTGGGCGGTGTGTGGTTACTGCTAGTGAGTATTGCCGCCCTGCAAGCCGCCAACCTGCCAAGATTCCTTAATTACTTTGGCATCGTTATCAGCCTAGCTGGTATTTTGTCGATGATTCCTGTACTGAGTGAGCTTGGTGGGTCAATTTTTGGGCTAGGGCTTATCGTCTGGTTTGTCTGGGTGGGTATCGTCATGGTGAGTCGCAAAGCATCTACCCAGCAACAAGGTTTTGTGGTGACACAAGCTCGAGTTTAGAAGACGGCATCTTATGTTGATTCCGATGAGAAAGGCGTAAAGCCCGTAGGAGGGTATAAAGTATTTAATCGGAATCGGCATAAGGCGTGCCAACGTGAGCGTACAAAGCAACGTATGCCGAGCACGCTACACACCACTTTTAAAGATACTAGACTTTTCACAAAAATGCTCATCACGCCCTTGGATACCCTTTTTCACCATTAAGCACAGGGCTTTCACAAGAAGTCTATTTATGGTGATGAACACACAAGGTGATTAATATGAACGCACTCAATCAGAAGCTACAAGCACTCGTTGACAAAGAGGGTAGCAAAGACGATACCTATACTGTGTTACTCGGTGTCCTGTCCAGTGATGGTCAGATCAACTTTCAGGGCGCAGCAGGTGGCGCATCAACCGATAGCCCGTACTTCGTTGCCAGCATCAGCAAAATGTTTACGGCGACAGTCATTATGCAACTGGTGGACGAGGGCAAACTCAATCTGAATGATCCCATTCAACAGTATCTTCCACATCTGTCCTTGGACGGTATCCATGTCTACAAAGGTGTGGATTACAGTAGCGAACTCAAAATCTATCAACTGGTTCATCAAACATCGGGTCTGGCAGATTACTTTGACGGCGGGCTAGTCAATGACTTTAAGCAAAACAAAGACCGTACTTACAGCGTGGAAGATGTGTTGGACATTATTCGACCCATCTCCCCGGCCGCCGCACCGGATAGTGGCAAATCACATTACTCGGATACAAATTACCAACTTCTGAGCGCAATCATTGAGACGGTCACAGAGCAATCCTTAGCTGATGCGTTCCACACACGTATCTTCGAGCGCCTTGACATGGCTAACACCTACTTGTATGACTGCAGCAAGCCACCATCTGTCGAGCCGCTACCCTTCTACTACAAAGACACTCAACTGTCGTTGCCGTTGGCAATATCATCTGAGCGTGGTGCAGGTGGCGCTGTCTCTACGATGGACGACACCCTGCGCTACTTGAGGGCGTATTTTGAGGGTCAACTTTTTGATAAGACCCACTTCAAACGCATGATGCAGTGGAACGCAATGTTCTTCCCAATGCACTACGGCTACGGCCTCTGGCGGTTTAAGTTGCCCCGCTGGACAAACCTTTTCCGGGAAACACCTGAATTTATCGGTAATGCTGGTTTCCACGGCGCAATGGCGTTTTACAATACTGATAGCGATGTATACATTGTAGGCACGCTTAACCAAGTGGATAAACCGATAAGACAGTTCAACTTCATGCCTAAAGTCATCAACGTCATTCAGTCAGCTTCAA
>JBCCOX010000760.1:0-1690 GCA_039025155.1 Deinococcota bacterium
AACGTGGCGCGTGGCGCTACACGCACCCGAAGATGATTTTCGCGGGGCCATTCAAGTGCGCTATCAACAAGCGGTGACAGAAATTGTCAGCATTACCCTCAGTTTGTGTTTGCTGGCTGTGCTCATAGGGGGTATGTTTGTCCGCCCTATGTCCAGATTGCAACAACATGCCACAACAGACCCGCTCACGGGCCTACTCAACAGGCGTGAGTTTGAACGCTTAGGTAAGCGTAAACTGCGCAAGCATCCCGGTCATTATGCTCTGATGGTCTTTGATCTAGATGAATTTAAGCCTATTAATGACCGCTGGGGGCACGCTGTTGGTGATGAAGTGCTGCGTACTATTGCCTACCGCGCTCGAGACGCAAAACGCCTTGACGACTTGGTTGTGCGCTTAGGTGGCGATGAATTTGGCATGCTGTTGCACGTGCGAGCTGCAGACGCAGCACGGGCAGCTAAGCGCATCCGTGAAATATTGCAGCAACCTGTTGCCACAACTGCTGGGCGGCACAGCATCGGGATCACAGCCGGCTTAGCCATTGCCAAGGTCGGCATGGACGACATCAACAGCTTAATTTCCCAAGCAGATGCCGCCTTAATAGGAGGGAAACAGCTTGCAAAAAATGAACTTTATCAAGCGTGGTTTAATAAATCTTTTAAGCGGATTCATTAGCGACCTCAGCGTCGAGGTAAGCGTAAACGGCTTTGGTATAACTGGGGCTAGGTTGTTACAAAGAGTTACGCTTATGCAAATAGGGTTTGCAAGAGTGTTGGAGGATAAGTTATGTACAAAATAGCTGTACTGCCCGGAGATTTTATTGGCCCAGAGGTGGTTGATGCCTCACTAGCTGTGTTGGATGTTGTGGCGACACAAACAGGCCTATCGTTTGAGTATGTGCGCTTACCGTTTGGGGGTAACGCCCTAGAATCTCACGGTAAGCCGCTCCCGGACGAAACCCTAGCAGGTTTTGAAGGCTGTGACGCGGTGCTGATGGGTGCTGTAGGCGGCCCAGTGGGCGACCATCCGTGGAACCGTCAACCCAGAGAGTTGCGCGTAGAATCAGGAATTTTGGGCTTGCGCAAACACTTGGGGGTCTTTAGCAACTTGCGCCCGGTGAAAGTATTTGAAGGTTTGGAGCACTTGTCACCGCTAAAAGCAGAGGTGGCACGCGGCACGGACATGCTGATTATCCGCGAGCTTACCGGCGGGATTTACTTTGGCAAACCTTCTGAAGCGGGTGCTAACCAAGGCTTATCCACTATGATCTATAGCCGTCATGAGGTGGAGCGGATTGCTCGAGTCGCCTTTGAAGCAGCCCGGGTAAGTGGCGGTAAGGTCACCAGTGTAGACAAAGCCAACGTGCTGGATGTGTCGCAGTTTTGGCGAGATGTTGTCGTGGGCGTTCACGAGCAGCACTATAGTGATGTGAGTCTCGAGCATCTCTATGTAGACAACGCCGCTATGCAACTAGCTAGTAATCCCAAACAGTTTGACATCATTGTCACCAGTAACCTTTTTGGTGACATTCTTTCTGACTTAGCTGCGGTTATTCCGGGGTCCCTTGGTGTGTTACCGTCGGCAAGTTTAGGCGGCAACATAGGGCTGTTTGAACCTGTTCACGGCAGTGCGCCGGACATTGCAGGCAAGGGCCTCGCCAACCCAGTGGGCACGATGTTGTCCGTTGCCATG
>JBCCOX010000761.1:0-1677 GCA_039025155.1 Deinococcota bacterium
AACGGCAGTCACTTTGGCATGGTGCGCCTTTATGCGGCCATTTTGGAAAACTTCCAGCAGGAAGATGGGACGGTAGCGTTGCCGGAAGTGTTGCACGAGTATATGGGTAGGAGTGTGCTCGAGTAGTCTCAAGTACAAGTTGATATGACATCATCTTCAACGATGCAAAGGGCATCATCAGTCAAAAAGGTGAGTAAAGGGATGGTGCTAGTGTGCATTAGCAGCTAGCTAACAGTTTGCCAAAAGGGGGTGAAGTTGGATATTTGAGATGTGCGACTTCAACCTATCTTCTCACAGCGTGTTTGCATACGCCTCCACGACCTTCTTCATAGTTTCTGCTGCTTGAACAATCGTGGACTCATCCACAGCGGCATAGCCCAAATTGAGCCCACCGAACCCTAGCGGTGCATGCGCATAGTCACTTAAAGGACGTGCTTCGATACCTGCATCAGTAAGTTGTACGGACAGTGCGCGGTCATCCCAGCCTTCTGATAAACGAACACTAAGTTGCAAGCCTGTATCACTTACCAGCCGGCTTAATTCAGGTATTTGCTCAAGGGCGTTAATAAGTGCTTGGCGGCGTTTGTCATAAACATGGCGCATTTTGCGAATGTGCCTCGTAAAGTGCCCGCCAGTGATAAACAGCGCCAGCGTTTTTTGGGCTAGTAGTGGCGGTGAACGGTCAGCGAGTCCCCTTGCGCTCACAAACGCGCTGCTGAGTATTGGCGGCAAGACCATATAGCCCAAGCGCAAGCCCGGATACAACACTTTGCTGAGCGTGCCCGCATAAATTACCCGTTTGCGGTATGCGTCCAAACTTTGTAATGCCGCGAGCGGTTTGCCGGCATAGCGAAACTCACTGTCATAGTCGTCTTCAAACAGCCACATGTTTACGGCCTTGGCAGCCTCTAAAAACGCCAAACGCCGCCCCAAACTCATTGTCACGCCGAGGGGGTACTGATGAGAGGGTGTGAGGTAGGCAAGGCGGACGGGGGTGGTGGGAAGCTCGAGCCCTTCAGCATCAACCTTTCCCGGAATAAGCTCGGCACCGAGCGCTCGCAAAACTTCGTGACCGCTCGTGTACCCCGGATTTTCAACCCAAACAGGATCGCCGACATCTAGCAGCAACCGTGCAGTAAGGTCAACGGCTTGCTGTGTACCCGTGGTAATGACAATATCTTCTGGCTGACAGCGAACACCCCGCGCTACCCGAAGGTGTTCAGCAAGTGCCTGGCGTAATTCTAGTAAACCTGCACTGTTGCCGTAGCCCATAAACTGATGCTGGTTCGGTTGGGCGATGAGCTTGGCAGCTTGGTTGGCCAGCCGCATCCACAACTTCCAAGGAAATAAGTCGAGTGCAGAAAGCCCAGGTTGAAAGGCAAGCGGACGAGCTTCGTCTTGGTGTTGGGCGAGCTTACTGGCAGCTAAACGTTGCCCCCTGCTTGAAAGTTTTGGCGTGATGATGGCGTCATCATCTTGAGCAGCATTATTGGTAATGTCAGCGTTACCACCTGTGACCTGTGACTGATGTATCTCTGCGTAGGTACTGGCAAGCACGTCAACGGCGATAAACGTGCCTGCGCCACGCCTAGCTTCGAGGTAGCCTTCTGCGAGGAGTTGGTCGAGAGCCTCGAGCACCGTATTGCGCGACACGCCTAAGTGTTTAGCAAGAAACCG
>JBCCOX010000762.1:0-1645 GCA_039025155.1 Deinococcota bacterium
GCCAATGTTAGACCTCTAGTTATTCTTGCTACCCTCGCTTATCTTCTACTTGCTAAGCTTAACCTCCTTTTAGGACGTGATCTTCTCAAGCTTCATGACACTCTTATGGCGATTCGTTAACCTTGCTCACCCCTCAGGTATCTCGTAGTAACAAATTGCATTTAAGGTGACGGTATGACCAACTTGTAACGCATCACGCAAATTATTGAGAGCTGTGACATTCCCGTTTAGAAGCTGGCTAACAAAGTTTGTATCTAAGGTGTAAAGCACAAGGGTCAATCAGGTAACACAGGATAATCTCGAGACCCAAAAAACGGACGGCGTTTAATGGCATCCTCAAATTCAGCACGCTGTGCATCATTTTCCACAGGTTCAGCTAACGCTTCCCAAAGGGTAATAGCAAGTGCTATGTCATCCGGCAAATCATTGTTCGCAACATCATCTACATCTAAAGCATCATTTACAAGACCATGACGCATAGCCAGCTTCGAGGCTTCTGCCTCTGACAGCCCATCAATCCATGCATGTAGGCGTTCGCGTACAGTCATAACCTCAGTGTAGACAAAAAGGATGACACAAAACAAGTTGATAGAAGCATGAACATCATCTAACGTTTGCAGATTTTATATTTTGGCACACTATTTTAGTGGGGTGTAAAAATAAGTTTTAAGCCTTCATCAACGTCGTACTGCTTGGCTGAACTTATCTGCCCAATTTTTTCTGTTAAAAAGCTTTTGTCTAAGGTAATAACTTGCGATACATTGACGACGGATGTCTTTTTGAGGCCGCTGTCGCGCCGCTCGAGCTTCACGTTACCCGGTGCTCTGGCAAGCTTGGTGTTGGAGGTAATTACTGCCACAATCACCGTATTAATGCGGCTGCGGTTGAATGCATCCGCTTGAATGACCAGCACTGGCCTTCTGTAGCCCGGCTCAGAGCCAGTTGGGGTGCTTAAAGATGCCCACCAGATGTCGCCTCTTGCAATTACCATTCATCAGTTGGTAAGGATTGAACCTGCATGGCGGCTAGGTTGGGCTCGAGCCCACTGTCATGACTGTCGTCATAAACGTGGTTCAACATATCGGTAATACAGTCTTGGTCATGCCTGTCAATAAACTCTGCGAGAGCGTGCTGGTACAACTCACTGCGGGAAAGTCCCAAGCGCTTAGCAAGCTGTTCAGCCGCTGCAAACTGCGGGTCTGGAATGGAAATTGCCGTCTTCATGAACCTAGTATAACTTGGGTATAACTCGAGTGCAATTCAAACCTCACAAAGTCATCTGCTGAGGCTGCCAAAGCACGTCACACCCTGCTTTAACGCCCACATCGGTGAATGTGGTAGCGTACGTCATCTATGAACTATCTTTGTCTAGCAGCGGGTAAAGGCACCCGCATGGGCTCGCTGGGAAGCTACTTGCAAAAGTGCATGTACCCAGTGAACTTGCGACCCTTTGTTGAGTATTCGCTGCGTAATTTACTAGCAACTGCGGATGTTACTAACGACCAACTCACCTTCATTGTGGGGCATCATCAAGAGCAACTGCGGCGCTATTTTGGGGAGGTTTTTGAGGGTTTGAAGGTGAATTACCTCGAGCAACCCGAACAACTCGGCACCGCCCACGCGATTTACACCGCCCATGAAGCAA
>JBCCOX010000763.1:0-1645 GCA_039025155.1 Deinococcota bacterium
CACTTACCTTACCCGGCTTAGCAGGCTTGGTGCTCACCATTGGTGCTGCTGTAGACGGCAATGTTATTTCGTTTGAGCGCATTAAAGAAGAACTCCGTGATGGTCGCAGTTTACGCTTGGCCATGCGCAACGGCTTTCAAAGTTCCCTGTCTGCCATTTTGGATGCCAACATCACTACGCTCCTTGCAGCCGCAGCCCTCTACCAATACACAACTGGTCCTGTACGCGGCTTTGCAGTTACGCTCGCCATTGGCATTGTAGCTGCGGTGTTTGTCAACACGGTTGTTGTGCCATTTATGCTCAGCGTACTTACCCTAAAGTTCAAAAAACCACGCTTCATTGGCCAGCTTTCGGTAACTAACTTCAAATTTGTAGAGCGCGCGCCTATCATTATTGCTGTTTCTGGTGGGCTTGCACTCATTTCTATTTTGGGTGTCGTCATCGGTGGGCTTAAATTATCTACCGACTTTACAGGTGGGACCAACGTGCTTTATCAAATCCCTCCTGAAACAACGATTAGCGATGTACGCGCTGCTATTGATGAACTAGCCGTACCCGGCATTACAGGTACAGCAGCAACCATTCAAGAAGTTGAGGATGACACCATCTCATCTCAGGGCAATAACCTCGTCTCTGTGCGTGTGCCTGTGACCGAAAGTAGCGGCTTAGGTAGCAGCTTCCCAACCGATTTAGGTAGCGCTCTAGGTGGCGAGCTTTTACAAGCAGATTTTGTAGGCCCGGCTGTTGGTGCTGACTTGCGAACGGCTGCTGTGACAGCTATTTTGGTATCTCTTGGGCTTATTTTGCTCTATGTTGGTTGGCGTTTCTGGCCAAACTGGGTCGTGGCAATTGCTGCCGTTGGCGCAGTTGCTCACGACGTGGGGTTAGTACTTGGCATTATTGAAATTTCTGGTACTACCTTTAGTATTCCAGTCTTGGCAGCCATGCTGTTTGTGGTTGGTTACTCACTCAACGATTCAATTATTATCTCTGACCGCATCCGCGAAAACTTACGCACTGTGCGCAATTTAAGCTACGAAGAGGTTGTCGATTTGTCCATCAACCAAACCTTGTCACGCACCATCGTGACTTCGGGTACAACATTACTGCCTGTACTTTCGCTCATTTTCTTTGGCGGTAGTGTGTTGCGCGGGTTTAGTGGGTCACTGCTGATTGGCATTGCCGTGGGAACATACTCGAGCATCTTCATGCTTGCCCCAGCCGTAGTCTGGTTCAAAAAGCGCCAGCGTAAACTTGCGCAAGAGCGCAAACGCAGTGCCAAACGCAGTATCGCTTAACTTAAGCTCATAAGTTTAGAAGCAGATAAAAGGGTACAACGCAGGTGTTGTACCCTTTTCGCATTAAAACTTATACCCACTCACAGCTATAGTTACACAAACACACTTATAGCTGATGCAAAAACTTCAATTTTAGGGAATTAGATTTTGAAATAGCTTGGCAGCCATAGCCTAGGCAAGAAGCTCATCAAACTCTGCCATCAGGTTGGTCGCTGCGGGTGTGTCTCGAGCAATGATCAAAATTGTGTCTTGCCCTGCAAGCGTACCTACAATTTCTTCCCGCTCGAGCTTGTCAATGACATATGCGATGCCCGCTGCATGACCTTCATCTGTATTGACAACCAAAA
>JBCCOX010000764.1:0-1640 GCA_039025155.1 Deinococcota bacterium
AGATTTACGTTTTGGTGCGGAAAATATCAAGGGGGCATTTTTTACCGTCAAACTACTGGAAGATAGCGGTTACGACGGCCCGCGTCACTTTGACGCACACGCCTTGCGCACCGAAGATGAAGCAGGCGTGTGGGCGTTTGCGCGGGGCTGTATGCGCACGTACCTAATGTTCAAAGACAAAGTAGCTGCGTTTAACGCCGACAGTGACATTCAAGCAGCACTTGCAAATTACACCGTGAGTGATGATAGCCTCGAAAGCCTCATGAATTACAGCACTGGCAACGCACAAGCGCTTAAAGACCAGACCTTTGATCGTGCTGCTCTTGGGGAGCGCGGACCGGGGCTCGAACATCTTGATCAACTCACGGTTGAATTACTGCTAGGGATGCGCTAGCGTCAACAATCAGGTGATAACAATCAGGTGATGGTGTTAGCAAATCGTGTGGTTTGGGGATATGCTACTGAACCAACGGTATCCATACAACAATGACCGAACGCACACAGCATAAACTTAAGGTATGGATATTGGTCTTGTCCTCGGCGGCGGCGGCGCACGCGGTTATGCCCATATTGGCGTACTTCAAGCGTTAGAAGAGCAGGGCTTACGCCCCGTTGCCATCAGTGGGTGTTCGATGGGCGGCTTAGTAGGTGCATATTTTGCGGCGGGTTACTCGGCAGCAGATATCCGCGCGCTCGTTAGCGAAATTAGCTTTTTACAACTTCTCACGCCCGGTGTACTGGGTGGTTTGGTGGGAGGTAGTAAGTTTGAGGCACTGCTTGATGAACACCTACCCAAAACGTTTGAAGAGTTATCGTTACCGGTAGCCGTTACAACCGTTGACGTGCAATGTGGCGAGTTGTTTATTTTTCGTAGCGGACAACTCACGCCAGCCTTGCGGGCAACCTCCGCCTTACCCGGAATTATTGCGCCCATTCACTATGAAGGGCGCTATTTTATTGATGGCGGTCTGTTAAACAACTTGCCCGTAGATGTCATTAAAACCATGACCCACGCACCAGTTGTTGCGGTGGATGTAGCAGCACCACCCAACCGCAAGTTAGCCTTCACCAAAACAGAGCCCAAATTTTCAACTCGCTTTCAAAGTTTGTTTACAGACGATATGCAAAACTTTGCTGACAACCTCAAGCAACTTGTAGCACCGTCGCTCGAGCTCTTTAAGCGCTCGCTTACCATCGAACTGTTTATGAAATCCTTTGATGTGCCACAAGCTGTCCTCACGCAAATGCGTTTAGCTATGCACCCACCTGCGCTGTGCATTGTGCCAGAGCTTGACACCCAGTTTGGAGTCGAGGATTTTGGACGTTTGGAAGAGGGAATTGAAGCTGGTTATGAAGCGGCTCGAGCTGCACTGGAACATTTTTTGATTGGCACGTCACCTTAAATACCATGCGTCTCTCAATGTCCTCATTCGGCTAGGTGTTGAGCTTGCTGCTGATGGATTGATATACACTGCTAGCAATTTTACGAAGTGTTGTTATCAATACTCTGGACAGGTTTAAGGAGAAGGTAGACCGAAAGAGAGGGCATGTTCAAAGGCGAGCTTGACTTTATTGCAAGTGAGGTCAAGGTCTAAGTTGTCTAAAAGTCGAGAGAGTAGTTTGTGACTGAAAGCATGGTA
>JBCCOX010000765.1:0-1595 GCA_039025155.1 Deinococcota bacterium
CGCTTCACGGGCGAGCAAGCTAACGAGGTTGGTCTCGAGCGCCGCCCGCCACCCACTGACAGCTTGTTGCGGGAGCGTTTGCCCTCGCTGACTATCTAAAACGGTATGAATAAACTCAATCAACGGCGGGTAACTTTCGCCAAACGGCAGCGCTGCGTAGCCGCCTGCATGAATCAAGTGCGTTCCTGTAGACATATCTTCAAGTTGCCACGGGTCAAGCACGCGCAGCGGCCCGGCAATCCCCAGCGCCGTGAGAACCCGAATGAGGTCGCCGTTGCCGTGAGTTTGCTCGAGCGTGATAATGTGCTCAGAAGCTAAACCTGCTAAAACGTCATCGGTGCAAATAGGCAGTACCTTACTAGATGACGGTTTAGGTGATGTTGGGTTAGCTAATGTTTTTGTGATGCCAGCGTTGCTTACATCATGACTAACATCAACAGCATTGACATCAACCGTATTAACATCACTAGCATTAACATCACCAGCATTAACATCAACCGATACCCCGGATAAAGCGTCAGATGTGTCCACAGGCTTTGTCATCTGATGAGTGCCATTTAGTATTTAGGGGCTAAGAACTTGCACAACTTCGTTACCCGCTTGGTCGCGCACAAGGACGGTCACTTCAGAGATGCCCTCGGCATCTACATCCAGCGAAAAGGGGCGTTCTTGCACAGCAGCAAACGACAGCACGGTGTCGTTAATGCTAATGCGCTCGAGCAATTGATTGTCACTAGCCGTCCCGGTCACCCGCCAGCGCCCACCTCCCAAGTTAATAATGGGGCTCAACTCTAAGACAGGTGGCGTGGTATCAATTTCTAAAATGTACTGCAAGGTTGTCATGTTGCCGTTACCGTCTTCCACCACGATGTCGGATTGCCACTGGCCTTCATTGATTTGGCGTGGCCGAAAGCCAAACTGGACAAGGTTTTTGCCGCGCTCGTTTTGAAAAATAGGAAACCCAAGCAGGTCGTCTTGGTCAACGCGAATAGCCACAATGCCTTCATCGTCCATGGCGTAGCCGCTGATAATGAGGTTGTCGGCACTGCGAACCGTGCCGTTGGCTGGGCTGGTGATGGTCACAATCGGTGCCAGCGAATCGCCACGCTCGAGGCATCCTGTCAGCACAATGGAGGTGATTAAGATAACGACAAAGACAAGCTTGTCTGACATAGCTTTACGACGTACTAGATGAGTCAAACGTATTGGATCAGACTGTTGCTGAGATGCTCGAGCGCCCATATTCAACATTTTACGGGTCATCTAGCTGTAAGCATGTTGGTGATGTCGCAAATATAGCCTAGTAACTGTGAATAGTTAACTCAACCATGAAAACGATTGGCATTACATCTGTAACTTTATCCGCGTTTAGCCCACCGTAATGGAAAAACTATCAACCTAGTTGGAAAAATTAAGATGATATTTTGTAAGTTTCTCGAGCATCTCAAACGTTGATTGCGGTGTATCTCGCACACCTGCTTTTGAAATGAAAGTTGAATCTAAAGCTCACCTTTGATAGCATTGTGATGTTTGATGAAGGAGCATCTTGTATTGTTGCGTTTGCATCCTAGCACACTAATTTTGTTAAACTGCAG
>JBCCOX010000766.1:0-1506 GCA_039025155.1 Deinococcota bacterium
AGCAACCATATCTTCTTGGGTTTGAGGTGGTTCAAAACCTTGCTCAGATAGCTGTGCTTCGTGAACAAAAGCTCCGAGAATATCAACGCTGATGGGCGCTACGTCAGCTACTTGGCGGAAAATGGGGTAGTTCCGGCAGTCTTCAGTACAAAGAGTCATGACGGGTTCGCTTGGACCATCTGATGTGTACGGCGTGCGGTGAATAACCATATCTGGCGTGCTGCCGCCGGCAAAACCTTCAGCAACAAGAGCGGCCAGTTGAGCATCACCGTAGTTAGTCATGACGGCGGATGTTCCTTTGAGTGCGCTGGCTAGCCCATCAGCACTGGGCAAACTGTGCATGATATTGAGGGGTAAGCTGTCAAATTGGGCACGGAGCGAGACTTGCGCGCTACCCTCACCAATGACCTGCACGCGGTAGTGACCTTGCTCGAGCCCCGCAAGTTCCATCATGAACCCAAGCTCGCCACTTGGAAGTTCAGTTAATTCAGCTTCGGCCAAGGTCTCACCTTGTGCGGTAAGTAGACTCAGGCTTTCTAAGCCAAGCTCATCACCTAGAGGCACGTTGATGACAATATCCTCCCACCAATCGCCAATGACAATATCAATTTCAAACGGGCAGTTTAAGCAGGGCGGGTCAGGCAAGCCAAAGTCCTGCTTGACAAGGACAACCGTAAAACAATCTGGGTCTTCTAACGGATTACAGCTTTGGGTGCTTAGCGTGGGATTTGGGTCTGTGGTGTGTGAACAAGCAGCAAGTATAAGAATCAATAAACTTAATAAGCCAACTTTTGACATGATGTTTCCTTTCTACGAGGATGAGTGTCTCTGGAACGCTTTGATATAGGTCAAAACGTTCTAGTGTTAAGCGGTTAGGAATAGATATGTCAGTCAAACTTAAAAGGAGTTAAATGCCAATTGAGAGGTGGGTTTGTGCAATGTTTAGGGAGCAAAGCCAATCGTAAACGGTAATGACTTGGTATACGCTGCACCAATTCCAAAACTTCTGGGATAACTATCGCCATTGCGCCCGCGTACAGCACCGCGGTAACGCGCAGATGGATGCCAGCTAAAGAAGGTGTCTTTGTTGCCGCCGTAGAGGGTACGTGTGTAAACGGTTATCCAACTGCTGCCCGCTTTGCGCTGTACTCTGAAGTCCATCATGTCGAGCCAGTAACCACCAGTATGGAAGCGCGCTCGGCTGCAGGCACCTAGGTAGGTTGTGAAGTTGGTGCTCGAGCCGGGGTAAAAATTGCCCCAGTTAGGTTGGCTGTGCTCGTAACGGTAGAGCGAAGGATAGTAGTCGGTTTTGCCAATAAAGGCATTTCGCCAATCGTTGTTCCAACTGTTAACGCTGCAGGCATAATCTTCGTAGCCGGGGTCATCCAGTCCCATAGTGTTTAAGCTGCTACGTAAATCACGCGCTGTTGCGTTCAAGCCTCGTTCGGTAGCTAAACGAGCATGGTTGCTTACGAGCAGTTCGGGTGCGTCACTTGTTTCTGGTGC